>NZ_JAGGPO010000012.1:0-270776 GCF_018613775.1 Arthrobacter sp. ISL-69 | reverse complement strand
AGCAACTTTCCAAACTTACCCGCTTGCTTCACCCGGGTCAAATCGGCCAACCCGACTCACTTTGCCTGCGGCAATCTGTGAAGTCTTTGCTGGCCAACTCCGGGGAGCAGCGCGGAAATAAACTCTACCACCACTTTTGCGAGGATACAAAGCCACCTCCGTCAGGGGCGCAAAAAGCCCGGGATCCCTGGGGATCCCGGGCTTTCGAGAGCGCTTTTTAAGCCTGGGGTCAGCTGGCCGGCTTGAAGAAGGCCGCGCCCAGTGGAGGCAATGTAACGCTCAGCGTCGCCGGCTGGCCGTCCTGGCCCTCCGCGGTAGCCGTGATGGCGCCCTTGTTCAGGACACCCGAACCGCCAAATGCGGAGTCGTCCGTGTTGAGGACCTCCTGCCACGCACCTGGTACCGGAACACCGAGGGTGTAGCCCTGGTGCGGGCCGCCGGAGAAGTTGATGGCGCACACCAGCGGGTTGCCGTCAGTATCCCAGCGGATGAACGACAGGACATTGCGGTCAGCGTCTCCACCGTTGATCCATTGGAACCCGCCCGGTTCGTTGTCCCGTTCGTACAGCGCGGGAGTCGACGCGTAGAGCTCATTCAGTTCCTTGGTGAGCAGCTGGACACCCCGGTGCGCCGGAATTTCCGCCAGGTACCAGTCCAGGCCGTGCTGTTCGGACCATTCAGCCTCCTGGCCGAATTCAGTGCCCATGAAGATCAGCTGCTTGCCGGGGTGGGCCCACTGGTAGGCCAGGAAGGCACGGAGGTTGGCCAGCTGCTGCCAGCGGTCGCCCGGCATCTTCCGGAGCATGGAGCCCTTGCCATGCACGACTTCGTCATGGCTGATGGGCAGGAGGAAGTTCTCAGTGAACGCGTAGACCATCGAGAAGGTGACGGTTCCGTGGTGCCACTTGCGGTTTACCGGGTCTTCGGATGCGTACTTGAGTGAGTCGTGCATCCAACCCATGTTCCATTTGAGTCCAAAGCCCAGGCCTCCGACGCTGGTCGGGGCGGTCACTCCGGGGAATGCAGTGGATTCCTCCGCGATCATCACCGCGCCCGGGTGCGTCTTGTACACAGTGGCGTTGGTTTCCTGCAGGAAGGAGATCGCCTCAAGGTTTTCGCGGCCGCCGTACCTGTTGGGCTGCCACTGGCCTTCCTCACGCGAATAGTCGAGGTAAAGCATCGATGCCACGGCATCCACGCGAAGGCCGTCGATGTGGAACTCGTCCAGCCAGTAGAGCGCGTTGGAGACCAGGAAGTTGCGGACTTCCGTGCGGCCGAAGTCGAAGATCAGCGTGCCCCAGTCGGGGTGCTCACCCAGGTTCGGGTCAGCGTGCTCATACAGTGCCTCGCCGTCGAACTGGGCCAGGGCCCATGCATCCTTGGGGAAGTGCGCCGGCACCCAGTCAAGCAGGACACCGATGCCCTCCTGGTGCAGCGCGTCCACGAGGAACCTGAATTCGTCCGGGTGGCCGAACCGGGACGTGGGCGCGAAGTAGGAGGTCACCTGGTAGCCCCAGGAACCGCCGAAGGGGTGCTCTGCCACCGGCATGAACTCCACGTGGGTGAAGCCAAGCCACTTGACGTACTCCACCAGCTCCTTGGCCAGTTCACGGTAGCCCAGTCCCAGACGCCAGGATCCGAGGTGGACCTCGTACACGCTCATGGGCGAGTTGTGCGGGTCCCGCTCGGCTCGGGCGGCCATCCACTCATCGTCCTTGAAGGCATAGGCCGACTCGACGACCCGCGACGCCGTGAGCGGCGGGACCTCCGTTCCGAATGCCAGGGGATCAGCTTTTTCCACCCAGTGGCCGGCTTTTGTCTTGATTTCAAACTTGTAGCACGCCCCTGCTAAAACACCCGGGATGAAGAGTTCCCAGACGCCGGACGAGCCCAGCGAGCGCATCGAGTTCTCCCGGCCGTCCCAGGCGTTGAAGTCACCCTTGACCCGGACGGCTTGTGCGTTCGGTGCCCACACGGCGAATGAGACTCCGTCCACGTCGCCGAGGGAGGACTTGTAGTGCTGGACATGGGAGCCAAGCACTTCCCACAGCTTCTCGTGGCGGCCTTCGCCGATCAGGTGAAGGTCCACCTCCCCGACCGTCGGGAGGTAGTGGTAGGGATCGTCCATAGCCTGAGGGGGCAGGCCCTCGTAGGTGACTTCCAGCCGGTAGTCGGGAACGTGGCCCGGCTGGAGGGGGTCCAGCACCACTGCCCAGACACCGTTGGCCTCATGCGTCATGGGCACGGTGCTGGCTGCGGTCACAACCGACACTGCCGAAGCCAGGTGCTTGACGGTGCGGATGGTGATGTGGCCGTGGTCGTCAAGGTGCGCTCCCAGGATGGAGTGCGGGGCGTGATATTCGCCCGACGCCACCCGTGAGAGGGTATCCGCGTCCACCTGAAGCGGCACACCGGGCCGGTCTGTACGTGCTGAGCCTGTCATTTTGTTACCTTCCGCTGCGGCTGCGGCTGATGCGCCGGAGCCTGTACTGCTGAGGAGACGTCGTGAGGCATTTACCGGAATGTCCAGCCATCCGGGCCTGTTCCGCAACTCATAGACAACTTCATACAAAGCCTTGTCCAGCCACAATGCCACAAACAAGGGCGAGCGGCGGTCAATGGTCCCGGGCGTAATTTCGCCGTAACCCGCCAGGAACGCGTCGGCGCAGTCGTCCACCCAGGATTCGGGCACACGGACCCCGGCCTGCTCGCGTTGGGCGGCACCGGCGGCGTAGTCGAAGGACCGCAGCATGCCGACGACGTCGCGTAACGGCACGTCGGGGAAGTTGCGTTCCGCGATGGGCCGCAGCGGTTCCCCTTCGAAGTCCAGGATGGCCCATCGTTCGGGCTCCCCCTGGTGCCCGGGCACCTGCAGGATCTGCCCCAGGTGGAGGTCACCGTGGATCCGCTGCAGCGCACCGGCGTTGCTGCCTTCAAGCTGCTTGAGCAGGCCGGACAGGGCGTCGTCGTACGGCCCGACGGCGGGACCTGCTTCCGTCCAGGACTGCAGGACCCGCTGCGCTACTCCGGGCGCGATGTCCTTACCCGGCGCGGATTCCACGGCCAGGCCGAGGGCCTCGGCCAGCCGCCGGTGCACTGTAGCCGTGGCAACGCCCAGGGCATGGGCCTCGGACGTGAAGTCCGTGCCCGAACTTGCGGCATCAACCGCCAGCCGCCACGCGTCCCGCCCGCCGGCCAGGAACTCATGGGCGACGGCGAGTTCGCCTTCAGACGTGCGCGGACTATCTTCGACGCCGTCCAGCGGGGCTTCCCACTCCCCCGTGACCCAGCCGAGGGTCGCCGGCACTTCCGAGGTCCTGGCCGTCGTCAGGGCTGCGCCGATTTCCACTTCCGGGTTCCGTCCTTCGGACAGCACCCGGAAGAATTTCACGATGGCCGCAGAGCCGCCGTCGTCCACTATCACCGAACTGTTTGACTGCTCACTGGAGAGGACCTTTACGGTGCCGGTGGCCGTAGGCAGCCGGTAGTCGGAGGGCACCAGGTGGCCCATCGCGTTTCCCTCCGGCGAGGTGCCGCCGCTCCGGATCAGCTCCAGCCAGGCCGAGACAAACACAGAGTCATGGACCGCATCGTAGATCCAGCGGCGTCCCTGGGCGGAGTCCCCTCCGTCGCCAACCAGCGCAGCTTCCTTGCCCGGCAGGGGCTCGGCCCGAAAGCTCAGCGGGACCTGCACGACGTCGGTCCGGCTGCCGCCGTCGGCCGTGGGATAGGTGACTGCCGCCAGGAACACCTCAAGGCCCACCTCGCCGCTGCTGTCGTCCAGGCGCACACCGCCGACAGGCGACAACGTGAATTCACCCGTCTTGACGGGGAACCAGCGCTGGCGCGGTAGCCAGGCCCTGAGCAGCTCGGCCAGGGAGGGGTTGAGTGTGGATTGGGTCATTTCAGCCTTCGATGGACAGGATCGGGAGGGCCTGGGTGAACGGCGAGGCCGGGTTGGATGCGGCCGAGCGGATCCGCAGCCAGAAGAAATCGTGGCTGCCGAGGGTCAGCGTGAGCAGGCCGTCGTCGCCGATTGCCGGGAAGGGCTGGCCGCCGAAAACGTCCCGGAGGCCGCGGCCGGCAAACTGAGGAAGCCGCAACGTCGTGGCCACCGGGTGCTGGGAGAGGTTGAACGCGCACAGGATCGACTCGGCGTCCTCCCCTGCAGCGTTGTCGGCCCGGATCTCCCGCAGGTAGGCAAGGACGACGTCGTGGTCCGCTTCGACGTGTTTGAAGCCCCCCAGCCCGAAAGCGGGGTGGTTCCTCCGGACGCTGAGGATCTGCCGGGTCCACCGCAGCAGCGAGCCGGAATGCGCGGCCTCAGCCTCCACATTGGCCATGCTGTAGTTGTAAACCAGCGACTGGATCACGGGCAGGTAGAGCTTGCCCGGGTCGGCACTGGAGAAGCCTGCGTTGCGGTCCGGGTTCCACTGCATGGGCGTACGGACGGCATCCCGGTCCTCAAGCCAGATGTTGTCGCCCATACCGATTTCATCCCCGTAGTACAGGAAGGGGCTGCCGGGGAGCGAGAGCAACAGGGCGTTGATGAGCTCTATCTCGGCCCGGGAGTTGTCCAGCAACGGGGCAAGCCTGCGCCGGATCCCGATGTTGGCCCGCATGCGCGGGTCGGGCGCGTACCAGCCGAGCATGGCCGCGCGTTCGTCGGCCGTGACCATTTCCAGCGTGAGCTCATCGTGGTTCCGCAGGAACGTGCCCCATTGCGCGCCCTCGGGAATGTCCGGCGTGTCCTTCATCGTCTCGATGATGGGCGCCGCCTTCTGGTCCCGCAGGGCGTAATAGAGCCGCGGCATGATGGGGAAGTGGAAAGCCATGTGGCATTCGGGTTCCTCTTCGGTCCCGAAGTACTCCACTACTTCCACCGGAGGCTGGTTGGCCTCGGCGATGATGACCCTGCCCGGATAGTTCTCGTCCACCATCTTCCGCAGCTTGCGCAGGAAGTCGTGGGTGGCGGGCAGGTTCTCGCAGTTGGTGCCCTCCTCCTCGAACAGGTAGGGGATGGCGTCTGCGCGGAAGCCGTCAATTCCCTGATCCAGCCAGAAGCGCACGACGTCGAACAGCGCGTCGATGACCTTCGGATTCTCGAAGTTCAGGTCCGGCTGGTGGCTGAAGAACCGGTGCCAGAAGAACTGCCGCCGGATGGGGTCGAACGTCCAGTTGGACTCTTCCGTGTCTACGAAGATGATGCGGGCATCCTGGTACTTCTCGTCGGTGTCGCTCCAGACGTAGAAGTCGCCGAACGGCCCGTCCGGGTCCTTGCGGGACTCCTGGAACCAGGGGTGCTGGTCAGAGGTGTGGTTCAGCGGCAGGTCGATGATCACCCGGACGCCACGGGCATGCGCTTCGGCCACCAGCCGCTTGAAGTCGCTGATGGTGCCGAACTCATCGAGCACGGAGTTGTAGTCCGAGATGTCGTAGCCGCCGTCACGGAGCGGGGACTGGAAGAACGGCGGCAGCCAGAGGCAATCGACACCCAGCCACTGCAGGTAGTCCAGCTTGTCGATGAGGCCGTGAAAGTCTCCGGAGCCGTCTCCGTTTCCGTCCGCAAAGCCGCGGACCAGGACTTCGTAGAACACCGCTTTGCGGTACCACAGGGGATCGTGCTGGAGGCCGGGGGCGTTTAGCTCGAATGTGCCTTTGGGGGTGAAGTGCTGGCTCGGGTTCTGTGGACTAAAACTCACGAATGCTACCTCCGGATATTCAGGATGTGTGCGGGTTCCAGGTGCGCGTCCAGGCGCACATAGTTGTATTCGCCCCACTCCCAGCTTTCGCCGGTCAGCAAATCATCCACCCGGAAGCCGCCGTTGTGCGTCAGGTCCTCGGGGTCGAGTTCGAGCGCCGCGAGATCCAGGGAAACGGTGCTCTCCCGGGTGCCGTGCGGATCGACGTTCACCACGATGATCAGCGTGTCCTTGGTGCCGTCCGGAAGCGTCTTGTGCTTCGAGTACACGACGGTGGCATCGTCCGTGCTGTGGTGCAGCGTCAGGTTCTGCAGGTCCCCCAGTGCGGGGTGCGCATGGCGGATTTCGTTGAGCCTGGTCAGGTACGGGGCAAGGGTCCGGCCTGATTCCGCCGCCGCGTCCCAGTCCCTGGCCTTGTATTCGAACTTCTCGTTGTCGATGTACTCCTCGGCGCCCGGCCGGGCCACGTGCTCGTAAAGCTCATATCCCGCGTATACGCCCCACAGCGGGCTTGCCGTCGCCGCGAGTGCGGCACGGATCTTGAACGCTGCCGGACCGCCGAACTGCAGGTATTCGGTCAGGATGTCCGGGGTGTTCACAAAGAAATTCGGACGGAAATACGCCGGCGACTTATGGCTGACCTCGGTGAAGTATTCCTCGAGTTCGGTCTTGGTGTTCCGCCAGGTGAAGTACGTGTAGGACTGTTGGAAGCCTGCCCGGCCGAGCGCGTGCATCATGGCCGGGCGAGTGAAAGCCTCCGCCAGGAACACCACTTCGGGGTGCTTCTTGTTGACCTTGGCGATGAGCCATTCCCAGAACCAGATCGGTTTGGTGTGCGGGTTGTCCACCCGGAAGATCTTGACGCCGTGGCTCACCCAGAGCAGCACAACCCGGAGGATCTCCTTGGACAGCCCCTCGGGATCGTTGTCGAAGTTCAGCGGGAAGATGTCCTGGTACTTCTTCGGCGGGTTTTCGGCATAGGCGATGCTGCCGTCCACCCGAGTGGTGAACCATTCGGGGTTGGACTCCACCCAGGGATGGTCCGGCGCAGCCTGCAGGGCCAGGTCCAGTGCCACCTCGAGGCCGAGTTCACGGGCACGGGCTACGAACGCGTCGAAGTCCTCGAAGGTGCCAAGGTCCGGGTGGATGGCGTCGTGTCCGCCTTCCTTGGCTCCGATGGCCCACGGCGAACCGGGATCGTGCGGGCCTGCGATCAGCGTGTTGTTCGGGCCCTTGCGGTGCTGGATGCCGATCGGGTGGATGGGCGGCATGTAGATGACGTCGAAGCCCATGCCCGCGACGGCGTCGAGCCTCTGGGCCGCGGTCCGGAACGTTCCCGACTGCCATTCGCCCGTTGTGTGGTTGCGGACGGCCCCTTCGGAACGGGGGAAGAACTCGTACCAGGCACCGCGGCCGGCCAGATCGCGTTCCACGAGCAGGGGGAAGCGCTCCGAGACGGTGACGTGTTCACGGATGGGCTGGCGTTCGACGACGTCCGTCACCTCCAGGCCGAACCCGGCAGCTAGCCGCTCCTCCGGGGACAGCGACGTGTCAGACAGAACCACGACGGCGGTCCGGAGCGTCCGCCGGTCGGAGGAGGGGCGGGCCGAATCCTCGGATGCTTCGGAGAGCAGCGCAGCTCCCTCGGCCAGCATCAGTTCGACGTCGATGCCCGCCTCAATCTTGACCTCTGCGTTGTGGTGCCAGGTACCGTACCGGTCATGCCAGGCCTCAATGGCGAATGACCAGTTGCCCGGGCCGGTGGGGGTGATGATGCCTTCCCACCGGTCGGTGCCCTTCCCCCGGTCGCCGCGAGGCGGCGCCAAGCGGACTCGCTGGCGTTCCTTGCCCTTGGGATCAAACAGCACCGCGCTGACTCCGAGCTGGTCGTGGCCTTCGCGGAATGCCGTCGCGCCAACTACAAGGCCTTCACCGGGCAGCGCCTTGGCGGGAAACTTACCTCCGTCCACCACGGGCTGAACGGCAGTGATCGGGAAACGGCCAAAACGCAGGCCCTCCGTGATCAGGGCCTTGGGCTTTTTGCTGGATCCGGCACTGGTTCGCGTATTAGTCGTCACAAACTCGACGTTATCTAGAAATCGCCCGTTTTGCTAAGGGGACTTCCGTGTTTCCTAGAGCAATCCGTCATTTACCTAAAAGAAACCAAAACATGTTCCGACGGCCCATGTTGTCGGTTAGTGTGACGCAGGTGAAGGCTATCCGCAGATTTACCGTCCGAACCGTCCTACCGGAATCCATCCGGCCGCTGGCCCGGTTGGCCACCAACCTGCGGTGGTCGTGGCACCGGCCCACCAGGGAGCTTTTTGAGGGACTCAACCCCGCCATTTGGGACGACAGCGCCCACGATCCGGTAAGTTTCCTTGGCCTGGTGAGCAGGGAGGAACTGCAGCGCCTCGCAGCGGACCAAGACGTCGTCCGCCGAGTCCAGGCCGCAGCCGAGGACCTGGACCGCTACCTCGAGCAGCCCCGCTGGTACCAGGGCCTGGGTGACGACGCCCCGTCCTGCATCGCCTACTTCTCACCGGAATTCGGAATCACTGAAGTTTTGCCGCAGTATTCCGGCGGCCTGGGAATTCTGGCCGGCGACCACCTTAAGGCAGCATCGGACCTCGGCGTGCCGCTCATCGGCGTCGGCCTGCTTTATCAGGCCGGCTATTTCAAACAGTCCCTGTCCCGGGACGCCTGGCAGCAGGAAACGTACCCGGTCCTGGACCCGGACGGGCTCCCGCTGACACTCCTCCGCGAGGACTCCCCCGACGGCAACGGCAAACCCATCCAGATCTCGCTGCCGCTCCCCCACGGGCGCCGGCTGCTGGCGCACATCTGGCGTGCCGACGTCGGGCGTGTCCCCCTGCTGTTGCTGGACTCAAACGTTCCGGGCAACGACGACGCCGCCCGTGGCATCACGGACCGCCTGTACGGCGGTGGCGGTGACCACCGCCTCCAGCAGGAACTGCTGCTCGGGATGGGCGGTGTGAAGGCGCTGCGCGTCTACCAGCGCCTCACGGGCTGCGCGGCACCGGAGGTCTTCCACACCAACGAGGGCCACGCCGGTTTCCTGGGCATTGAACGCATCCAGGAACTCATGTCCTCTGAGCGTCCGCTGACCTGGGAAGAAGCACTTGCGGCAGGGCGTGCCTCCACCGTGTTCACGACGCACACTCCGGTGCCGGCGGGCATCGACCGTTTCGAGGTCTCGCAGATCCAGCACTTTTTCGAGGCCGGGCTGGCTCCCGACGTGCCGGTGTCCAGGATCCTGGACCTGGGGCGTGAGGACTTCGCGGACGGCAACCCGTCGGTCTTCAACATGGCCGTGATGGGCCTGCGGCTGGCACAGCGCGCCAACGGTGTGGCCAAGCTCCACGGCGTGGTGTCCCGCGGAATGTTCTCGGCCCTGTGGCCGGGCTTCGACCATTCGGAAGTTCCCATCACCTCGGTGACCAACGGCGTGCACGTCCCAACGTGGGTGGACAGCCGCGTCTCGAAGCTGGCCCGGGACCAGTTCGGCGCCGAGGCGGAAGCCCTGGGCCGCTGGGACCTCGCCTACAACGTCAGCGACGAGGACGTCTGGGCACTTCGGCGCGAGATGCGCGTCTCGCTCGTGGAGGACGTCCGCAAACGCCTTCGCGCAGCCTGGAAGAAACGCGGGGCCGCCGACGCTGAGCTCGGCTGGACCGATTCCGTGCTGGACCCGGACATCCTCACCATCGGCTTCGCCCGGCGCGTGCCGACGTACAAGCGGCTTACCCTGATGCTGCGCGAACCTGCCCGGCTCAAGGCCCTGCTGCTGCACGAGACCCACCCCATCCAGCTGGTCATCGCGGGCAAGTCGCACCCGGCGGATGATGCCGGCAAGAAGATGATCCAGGACCTGGTCCGGTTCACCGACGATCCCGAGGTGCGCCACCGCATCGCGTTCCTGCCCAACTACGACATCGCCATGGCACGCACGCTTTTCCCCGGCTGCGACGTGTGGCTGAACAATCCGCTGCGGCCGCTGGAGGCGTGCGGCACGTCCGGGATGAAGGCGGCCATCAACGGCTCGCTGAACCTGTCGGTGCTGGACGGCTGGTGGGATGAGATGTACGACGGCGAAAACGGCTGGGCAATTCCCACCGCCAATAACAACGCCTCGCCCGAGGAACGCGACGACATCGAAGCCGCAGCCCTCTACGAACTGCTGGAAACTCAGGTGGCGCCCCGCTTCTACGGCCTCACTGTGTCCGACGCTGCCGGAGCAGCAGGGCCTTCGGAATCCGGAACACAGAAGGTGCCCACGCACTGGGTGTCCATGATCAAGCACACCATGGCGCACCTCGGCCCCGCAGTCTCCGCCGAGCGGATGCTCCAGGACTACGTGAACATCCTCTACCGTCCCGCCGCGGTTGCGGGGCGTCGGGCTGTCGCGGACTCCTTCTCCCAGTCCAAGGCCTTGGCAGCCTGGACGTCACGGATCCGTGCCTCCTGGCCCCAGATCCAGGTGGAACACGTCGATTCGGTGGGCGTCTCCGAGGACCCGCAGATCGGCGACACCCTGCAGGTGAACGCCTACATCGCGCTGCACGATCTCGATCCGGACGACGTCGCCGTCGAAGTTGCGTTCGGCCGCGCCGAGGAAAGCGACGAACTGGCCGATGTCACGGTGGCGGACCTGGTGCCCAAGGAAGACCTCGGCAAGGGGCGCTTCCTCTTCAGCGGCTCGCTGCTGATCGACCGCTCCGGGTCCTTCGGTTACACCGTGCGGGTGCTGCCCAAGCACTCGGCCCTTGCTTCGCGGGCTGAGCTGGGGCTCATCGTCAACGCCTAAGCGTGCCTACGGTCCCGACCGGCAACGTTCCCTCACTCAGTGAGGGAACGTTGCGTTTTTAACGGCGAAAGGTGCAAGAGCGTCGGTGCTTTCCGTGCGAAAAGTGCGAGAGGGTTGAGCTTTTGGCGGCAGGAAGTGAGAGAGCGTCGGCTAGAGGAAGACGGCGACCACGGACAGGCTCCTGCCGGCGTAGCTCTCCGCGTCCTGGAGGATCTCACAGATGACCCCGAACGAGCGGTCCGAGCGGTAGACGGCCGGGACCTGCCAGATGAACGTGAGGGGTTCCTTGCCGTCGTCCGTGACCGTATCCGCGAAGTCGTGCAGGGAGTCATTGAGGGCATCGAGGTTGACGCCGTAATGCTCCGGAAAATCCAATACTTCCCCGAACCTCTGGAGCACCGCTTTCTTCGTGTCGGCGGCGGGAATCACCAGGACCCGGCGGCCGGCGTCCGATGCCTGCTCGCGCAGCTCATCGATGGTCCAGGTGTCAGCGGAGTAAATCTTCATTTGTGCCCTTATTTGCCTTCGACGATAAACAGAAACGATTCGTAGTGGTCCGGCGTGTAGTATTTTTCGCCGGTCTCCCCCGAGACTATCCGGCGGGCGCCCCGGTCCGATTCGCCGGGAGTCTCAACCGTGAATTCCTTGTAGTAGCCGCCGGGTTTCCTAGGCAGCAGGCGCTCGAAGTTGCTGAAGACGGCGCCGTCACGCGAATAGGGGTAGGGCCCGCCGCGGGCGATCAGGGCCAGGGTCTCCCGTGCCTCCGGTGGAAGGCTTGAGGCAGGAACCGCGTCCAGGCCCGAGGTGTTCTTCACCCCGGGAACAGCGCCTCCCGCCGTCGGGCTCGCCGAAACGGCCGGTCCGGCCGGGTTCTCCTGCGTGTTGGACAGCACCAGGCCCAGGCCGACGACCAGAATCAGGACCGCGGCCAAGGTCAGGAGCCTCGCGATCCCCCTCATCGATTCCCCATTTCCGGAACCTACGTGCGGTAGATGCTGATGGTGTTGGACTGCACCACGTCACGCTCGCCGGCGGTCACCCTCACACCTTGGCGGCGGTCGTGGAGTTCAGACGTGGTCAGCCGGAGCTCGAACAGCCGCTTTCCCGTGCCTTCGTCGTTGCTGACGTCGGGCAGGGTGATTTTCATGTCGTTGGCGCTGCCGTTCACCACCACGAGCCCGTCCACCTGGCCGTCATCGGAACCGAGCAGGAGCTGGACAACACGGTGCTGGGGGTCATTCCAGCGGTCCATCGACATGGGATTGCCGTGCTCGTCGAACCAGTGCAGATAGGCCTGCTTGTCCCGGGAGGGGTAGTCGTGCGGCTGGCCTGCCAGGAACTCCTTCCGCAGCCGGATGACCCGTTTGGTGCTCCGAAGCATGGCATGGGATTCCGGCGTGCTGGTCCAATCCAGCCAGGTGATCTGGTTGTCCTGGCAGTAGGCGTTGTTGTTGCCCTGCTGCGTGCGTCCGATCTCATCACCGGCGGTGATCATGGGGATGCCCATGGACACCATCAGCGTGGCCATCAGGTTTCGGCTGGTCTGCGCCCGAAGCGCCAGGATGTCCTCGTCTTCGGTCCGGCCCTCAAAGCCGTGGTTGTAGCTGCGGTTGTCTCCGTGTCCGTCGCGGTTCTGCTCGCCGTTGGCCTCGTTGTGCTTACGGTCGTAGGACACAAGATCGGCCAGGGTAAAACCGTCGTGGGCGGTGAAGAAGTTGAGCGAGGCCATGCGGGAACGACCCGATTCCGCAAAAAGGCCTGCGGAGCCGGAAATGGAGTCGGCGAGGCGCGCCACGGAACCGCCCTGGCCGCCGGCATCGATCGCGGCCCGGTCCGCGACCCAGAAGGAGCGCAACGCGTCACGATAGTGGTCGTTCCAGTCCACCCAACCGTGCGGGAAGCGTCCGGTCTGCCAGCCGCCGTAGCCCACGTCCCACGGCTCGGCAATCAGCTTGACGGAGGACAGCACCGGATCCGCGGCGATGGCCACGAGGAACGGGTGGTGCGGGTCGAAGTCGTTCGCGGCGTTGCGGCAGAGGGTAACCGCGAGGTCGAACCGGAAGCCGTCGATGTGGAACTCGTCAACCCAGTACCTCAGCGAGTCGAGGACCAGCTGGACCACTCGGGGGTGGCCAAAGTTGAGGGTGTTGCCGCACCCGGTGGTGTCCACGTACCGGCCGTTGCCGTCGTTCCGGTAGTACTCCATCTCCCCCAGCCCGCGGAAGCTGAGCGTCTGCCCGTCGCGTCCGCCTTCGGCAGTGTGGTTGTAGACCACGTCCAGGATGACTTCCAGGCCTGCCGCGTGCAAAAGCTTGACCATGCCCTTGAACTCGTCCTGCACGGCCTGCGGCCCGGCCGCCTGCGCGGCCTGGGTGGCGTACGCCGGATGCGGAGCAAAGAATGCCGCGGTGTTGTAGCCCCAGTAGTTGGTCATGCCCAGGTTCTGGAGGTGCGGTTCGTCCATGTGGAAATGGACCGGCAGCAGCTGGACCGAGGTGATACCCAGGCCAGTGAGGTGCTCAATCATTGCCGGGTGGGCCATGCCGGCGTAGGTGCCCCGGAGATTCTCGGGGATGTCCGGGTGCAACATGCTTTGGCCGCGGACGTGTGCCTCGTAAATGATGGTGTTGCGCCATGGGACGTGAGGACAGCGGTCGTCGCCCCAGTCGAATCCGGGGGACATCCGCACGTTGGTGAGGAAGCCTTCGCGCTCATCCACGGCCCGGCCGTAAGGGTCCAACAGCAGCGGCTGCTCGCCGTCGTAGTCAAAGGCCATGGTGGGCACCGATACGGGGAGGGCGTCATCCTCGGAAGAGGAGCGGAACCCGTACCTCGACCCTGTGGGGAAGCCGTCCACGATGCCGTGGTGGACATCGTTTGTGACGTTCGGCAGCGTTTTCAGCTGCCACGTTCCGCCGGGCGCGCAGTAAGCGATTTCGAGCGTGCTCACACCGGGCGCGTAGACCGCGACGTTAGCGCAGGCACTCTGAGGATCGTCCGTTGCCGGAGAGCCCGTGCGCGGAACGCTGATACCCAGTGGAAACGGCCGGGAGGCGTCCACGGTTGAGGCTGTGTCTAGGAGTGGCATGACCATTGCTTAAATATTAGCTGTGCCACACAAATGCCTGATATTTTCCGCAATGTGTCGGGAAATGGGCTGGCCTTGTTCAGCGTTGCATACTGGAAGAACACGCCTAGTGGGAGGTAATTGTGCGAGTTGCACTTGCTCAAGTAGTTACGGGCCGCGACATTTCCGGGAATCTGGAGCTCGTGGAAAATTTCGCCCGCCAAGCGAAAAAAGGTGGCGCAGAAATGGTCGTTTTCCCGGAAGCAACCATGCGCGCGTTCGGCAATTCGCTTCTGGATATTGCTGAGCCGCTCGACGGTCCGTGGGCCACCCGCGTGCGGCGCATCGCAGGAGAGCTGGGCATCGTGATTGTGGCGGGCATGTTCACCCCGGGAGACTCCGGTTCTGCCGGTTCCGGTCAAACGGGCGCCGGCGCGTCGGACAGCGACGATGTCAGGAAGGTGCGGAATACGCTCCTCGTCACGGGTCCCGGCGTGGAGGCGAGCTACGACAAGATCCACCTGTTCGACGCCTTTGGCTTCGCCGAATCAGCCACGGTCGACGCCGGCACCGGACCGGTCACGTTCGAGCTCGGCGGCATCCGCTTCGGCCTGGCCACGTGCTACGACGTCCGGTTCCCGGCGTTGTTCACAGCCAACGCCGACCTGGGTGCGGAAGTGAACATCGTTTGTGCCTCCTGGGGATCAGGGCCGGGAAAGGTGGACCAGTGGCGCCTGCTGGCCCGTGCCCGCGCCGTGGACACCACCACCTACGTGCTGGCCTGCGGCCAGGGCGATCCCGCCACGCAAGGTATCGAAACCAAGGGACCGGCGCCCACCGGGGTGGGGCACTCCGCCGTCGTTTCTCCACTTGGTGAGGTCATCGAAGAGCTCGACGGCGGCACCGGGCTGCTGTTCGCGGACCTGAACCCCGCCGTCGTCAAGGAAGCGCGGGCAAAGCTCCCGGTCCTGGCCAACCGCCACACGTTCCAGTAACAGACGCTCTCTCACTTTCCGCAACAAAAACAGCAACGCTCGCTCACCTGGTGAGCGAGCGTTGCTGTTTTAGTTGCAGGTACTGCGAGAGCGTTGCTGTTTTAGCCGCAGGAAGTGAGAGAGCGTCGCTGGGAATTACTTCGCTGCGCGCTGCCTGGAGACTTCGTACAGGGAGATGCCGACGGCCATGGAGGCGTTGAGCGATTCCATCGCGGAGTCGATCGGGATGGAAACGATCTGGTCGCAGTTTTCGCGGACCAGCCGGCTCAGGCCCTTGCCTTCGGAACCGACCACGATGCAGACGGGTTCCTTGGCGAGGCTGAGGTCCGGCAGCGACACGTCGCCGTCGCCGTCGAGGCCGAGCACGTAGATGCCCATGTTCTTGAACGCCTTGAGGGTGTTGTTCAGGTTGGCGGCGCGTGCCACCGGAACGCGGACTGCTGCGCCGGCACTGGTCTTCCAGGCCGAGGCCGTGACGCCGACGGAGCGCCGCTCCGGCACGATGACGCCGTGGCCGCTGAAGGCCGACACAGAGCGGATGATCGCGCCGAGGTTGCGCGGGTCGGTGATGCCGTCCAGTGCGACGAAGAGCGGCGCATTGGCCACATGGCCCCGCTTCCAGCTGGCCAACGTTTCTTCGGCGAGCTCGTAGGCGTCCTGGTATTCGTACGGCGGAATCTGCAGCACGAGACCCTGGTGGATGGCGTCGTCCGTCATCCGGTCCAGCTCGGGCTTGCCCGTTTCCATCAGCGGAATGCCACGTTCGGCCGCAAGCTTGAGGGACTCCTTGACGCGGTCATCCATTTCAATGCGGATGGCGACATGCAGGGCCTTGGCCGGGATGCCGGCGCGCAGCGCTTCTACAACGGAGTTGCGTCCAGTGACGACTTCCTCAGTGGCACGGCCCTTCGGACCTGAGCGGGCACCCGAACCGCGGGCTGCGCCGGGACGCTTGGCAGCAGACCGCTCGGCGAGCTGCTTGCTCTTGTGGGCCTTATGGTACGGGCGGTCCTCCGCCTTGGGAGTGGGGCCCTTGCCCTCGAGGGCCTTGCGGCCGTGACCACCCGTTCCGATGGTGGGGCCCTTCTTTGCTTTGACCGACCGGCGACCGTTGTTGGCCATGAGTTTCACCCTTGCTTTGTTGAGTAAGTCTGACCTCCAGTCTACTTACTCAGGTTAAATCGCCGGCGCAAGGTCCTGCCTGGCATCCGGACTGCCTCAGCTCAGCCGCGCTTGATGGTCCAGCTGGCGCCGTCCGGACCGTCCTCGACGACGACGCCCGCCGCCGCGAGCGTGTCCCGGATGGCATCAGACGCCGCCCAGTCCTTGGTGGCCCGCGCCTCCGCGCGGGCACCAAGCTGGGCCTCGACGAGGACGCCCAGGGCCGTGTCCGCCCGGTCGTCCCGTGCGGGGGCCGCGACGTCGTTCAGGCCCAGGACCCGCAGCATGTCGGTGACAGAGTGCAGCGCTGCCCGGGCAGCAGCGTTATCGCCCGCGGTGAGCGCGGTATTGCCTGCCCGCACGGTGTCGTGCAGGACAGCCAGCGCCTGCGGAACATTCAGGTCGTCGTCCATGGCCGCTGCGAAGGCTTCCGGCACCTCCCCGTAGCTGCCGAACAGGAGGGCCCCGCCATCAGACAAAGCACGCACGGCCCGGGCAACGAAGCCGTCAATCCGTTCCATCGCAGCGGAGGCTTCCTGCAGCGAGGTGGGCTGGTAGTCCAGCACTGACCGGTACTGCGCCTGGCCCAGGTAGTACCGCACCACGCGCGGCGGCGCGAGCTCAAGCATTTCCGTGGGGCTGACGGTGTTACCAATGGACTTGGACATCTTTTCGCCCTGGTAGGTCACCATGCCGTTGTGCATCCAGAAGTTGGCGAAGGCATGGCCGGCTGCCTGGGACTGCGCCATCTCGTTTTCATGGTGCGGGAACCGGAGGTCCAGGCCTCCGCCGTGGATGTCGAACCCGGTACCGAGATATTTGGTTACCATGGCCGAGCACTCCAGATGCCAGCCCGGACGGCCGGTGCCCCAGGGTGAAACCCAACTGGCCGTCGTGGGCTCCCCTTCCTTATGGCCTTTCCACAGCGCAAAGTCCCTCGGGTCCTTCTTCCCACGAGGATCGGCGTCGGCAGCACCCTGCATATCATCGATCTTCTGGCGGGTCAGGGACCCGTACCGGTTCCAGGAGCGAACGTCGAAATAGACGTCGCCGGAATCATCGAGGGCGGGGTAGGCATGGCCGCGGTCAATCAGGCGCTGGATCAGCGCGTGCATCTCCGGAATGTGGCCGGTGGCGCGCGGCTCGTAAGTGGGACGGGAAACACCAAGGGTGTCGTAGGCCTTGAGGAATGCCTGCTCGTAGCGGTAGGCAAGCGCCCACCATTCCTCTTCGCGGATGTCGTCCGGGCCTTCCTCGAAGTCCGGCTCAAAGGACGCTGCGGACTTGGCGAGGATTTTGTCGTCGATGTCAGTGACGTTGCGGACCACGGTCACGCGGAATTTCCGGTATTCGAGCCAGCGGGTGAGCTGGTCAAAGGCAATGGCGGACCGGATGTGCCCGACGTGCGGCAGGCCCTGCACCGTCGCGCCGCAGTAGTACAGGCTCACCTTGCCCGGTGTCAGAGGGACGAAGTCGCGGACTTCGGCGGATGCTGTGTCGTAAAAGCGCAGGGTCACCGCTCCAGATTAGCCGATGGCCTTTGCAGGACCCGGCGCCGGGCCTGCTATTTGCAGACTTCGCCGATCTTGTTGTTCTGCTCGCTCAGCTGTGCCGTCTGTTCGGCGCTCTTGGTGCCCAGCGAAGTACCGGCGACCTTCTTCATGATGTCCGCCATTTTCTGGATGGGCTCCCCCACCTCGGGGGCTACCTTGTCCGCCACTTCCTGGTAATGCTTGGCGATCTGGTCAGCCTGCTGCTGCTGGTTTCCGGTGGGAACGAACGTGTCCCCGCTGAGGAACTTGCAGCTTTCCTCGACACTCATTTTCGGCGCGCCGCAACCGCTCAGCAGCAGTGCTGCAACGAGTACGACGGCGGCAAGCGGCTTCTTCACGAGGGTTCTCCTGGAGTGTTCGGCAGAGGTCTGACTCCCTTAAGCCTAGGCGAAAGACACGCTCCGCCTCAGCCCGCCCGGTAGACCAGCGCGGTGGCGAGGGCCGAAATGCCTTCGCCACGGCCGGTGAAGCCGAGTCCGTCGCTGGTGGTGGCGCTGACGCTGACGGGGGCACCGGCCGCCGCGCTGAGGACGTCCTGGGATTCCTGCCGGCGCGGGCCGAATTTGGGCCTGTTGGCCACGAACTGCACGGCGATGTTGCCGATCTCGAAGCCTTCCGCCCTGACTATGCGCGCGGCCTCGGCCAGGAGCGCCACGCCGGAGGCACCGGCGAATTCCGGGCGGTCCGTGCCGAAGTGCGTGCCAAGATCCCCGATCCCGGAGGCCGAAAAGAGGGCATCCGCCGCTGCGTGGGCCACGGGGTCGCCGTCGGAGTGGCCAGCCAGGCCCTGCTCGCCGTCCCACAGCAGCCCGCCCAGCCACAGCGCCCGCGGATTGTCCGGCGCAGCAAAAGCATGGACGTCGATGCCGATACCTGTTCTGGGAATGATGGGAACTGCCATGATCAGCCCTCCACCCAACGTACGCCGAGGGGACCTTCCAGCAGGCCCTCCGCAATGATCAGGTCCAAAGGCGTTGTGATCTTGAGTGACTGGCTGGCTCCGCGGACGGCATGGACCGGGACGCCCAGGCGTTCCACGAGCATCGCATCATCCGTAATGGCGGCGGACTGGGCTTCCTCGAGGCCTGCCACCTCCCGGTGGGCCTTCATCAGCGTGTCGAGATCGAACCCCTGCGGCGTCTGCACGGCGCGGAGCATCTCCCGCGGAGCCGTGCCGACGACGACCTCCGGCGCAATGTGGGCGTCTTCGTCACGCGTTGCTTCAACCGTCTTGACGGTGTCCACCACCGGCATGACCGGAATCACGGCCAAGGCGCCGGCCGCAAGGGAGTCGACCACACGGTGGAAGACGGACTCCGGCGTCAGCGCGCGGGCGGCGTCGTGGACGAGCACGGCCTGGGTGCCGTCCTCCAGTGCCGCCAATGCGGAACGCACGGAGTCAGCGCGCGTTGCGCCGCCGTCCACCATCGTCAGCAGAGGGCCGCCGTCGACAAGCTCGTCCTTGAAGTCATCGCACATTCTCCGGAGCGCGCCGTCGCCCGCCGGCAAGGCTACGCAGACCTGCTGCGCAACGCCGGAGGCAACAATCCCGCGCAGGGCGTGCATCAGGATGGGCTCGCCACCGAGGGGAACCCTTGCTTTTGGCATGCCGTAACCAAGTCGCTGCCCTGATCCGGCCGCGACCAGGATAACGGCGACGACTGGGCGTGGGCGTTGGTGGTCCCCGGCGGCCGGCCCGGATCCGGCCGGAAATTCTGTTGCGCTCATGGGCACAAGACTACGTCCCGCCCCGCGTCGGCGCCCGGCAAAAACGCGGCTGCCTGAATCGGGGCAAAAAGAAACCCCGGCGGCTACGGAGCCACCGGGGTTCAATTCTTAGGAAGCCAAGACTTCGTCGAGAACGCTTGCTGCCTTCTCTTCGTCTGTCTTTTCAGCCAGCGCCAGTTCTGAAATCAGAATCTGACGGGCCTTGGCCAGCATACGCTTCTCACCTGCGGAAAGGCCGCGGTCGTGATCACGGCGCCAGAGGTCACGAACAACCTCTGCTACCTTGATGACGTCCCCGGAAGCAAGCTTCTCCAGATTTGCCTTGTAACGACGTGACCAGTTGGTGGGCTCCTCAGTGAACTCGGCCCGCAGCACGTCAAAGACGTGCTCCAAACCTTCTTTGCCCACTACGTCGCGAACCCCAACAAGGTCAACGTTCTCTGCTGGAACTTCAATGGTCAGATCACCCTGAGCCACCTTGAGCTTGAGATACATCTTCTCTTCGCCCTTGACAGTGCGCATCTTGATTTCTTCAATTTTGGCTGCACCGTGGTGAGGGTAAACTACTGTCTCGCCGACCTCAAAAACCATGTGGACTTTCCCCTTTCCCGCAGACCAGTTTATCACGATTCGGGCATATGACTGGCACGGATACGGGCCAGGAACCGCGTGAATACGGGGAAAATGGGGCGAATAACCCCCCTTTGACCCCTTGACGAACGCGGATAATAGTGCATGCAGGCGGTCATGCCAAGGGAGCCCGGGTAGTGTTCCGGGCCCGGCGGGCGGCATGCGGAGCGGTCGGGCAGGGCCATGTTTCCGGACACCAATGTGTACGGCCCGAATCCTTGTTTGAGACCGTTTGAGGATAGGCTATGGCTGAATAATGTTTCAAGACTCTCAAGGAGTGCGTCACGTGCGTTTCACTGCGATGAACCGGGGCCAGCGCGGCAAGCTGGCAATGGCAACGGCAGCAGTTGCCATCGGCCTGCTGTCCGTGACCGGCTGCGGCTACATCAACGCCCAGCAGACCACAGAGCAGTACTCGGCATCGGACGGCACCAGGGAAGACCTTGGCCCGCTCCAGATCCGCAACTTCATGATCGTTTCCACCGGCGAGGACAAGCCGGGCCGCGTGGTCGGTGCCATTTACAACTCGTCTTCCAGCGACGTCAAGCTGACCATCAACGGAGCAGAAGGCTCGCAGACGCAGGTGTCTGTGAAGGCGAATTCGTACACCCTGCTTAACAACTCCACGGATCCGGCGATCCTGAGCAGCACGGGGGCCGTCCCGGGCTCGCTGTCCGACGTCAGCATTTCCGAAGACGGCACCAACCAGACCACCAAGGTCAAGGTGCCCGTCCTGGACGCCACGCTGCCTGAATACAAGGAATACCTGCCGGAAGGCGCCGAGCCCACTGTCTCGGAGACGGCAACGCCGGCTCCGACGAGCAGCGAAAGCCACTAGCCCGGATAAGCAATTCGGATACGCAGAAGGAGGGCTCCCGCCGGGCGGGGCCCTCCTTCTGTGTTACCGGTCCGCGTTGCCTAGGGTTCGAACTTGTAGCCCAGGCCCCGGACTGTCACGAGATACCGCGGCGCCGACGGGTCCGGCTCAATCTTGCTGCGCAGCCTCTTGACATGGACGTCCAGCGTCTTGGTGTCACCAACGTAGTCTGATCCCCAGACCCGGTCGATGAGCTGGCCGCGGGTCAGCACCCTGCCTGAATTGCGCAGCAGCATCTCCAGCAGCTCGAATTCCTTCAGCGGCAGCGGCACCTGTTCGCCGTCGACACTTACTACATGGCGTTCGACATCCATCCTCACGGGCCCGGCCTGGACCGTGTTGGTGATGAGCTCTTCCGGTTCTCCCTGCCGCCGAAGGACAGCCCTGACGCGGGCAACCAGCTCACGGGAGGAATACGGTTTGGTGACGTAGTCGTCGGCGCCGAGTTCCAGCCCTACGACTTTGTCGATTTCGGCGTCCTTGGCGGTCAGCATGATGACCGGGACCGAGGAGCGCTGCCGGAGCTGCCGGCACACCTCAGTGCCGGACTGGCCGGGCAACTGCAGGTCCAGCAGCACCAGGTCGGCGCCGTTGCGGTCGAATTCCGTGATGGCGTCCAAACCGTTGTCCACGACTTCCACCTCGAATCCTTCCTTGCCCAGAAGGTAGGACAGTGGGTCGCTGAACGACTCTTCATCCTCGACTATGAGAATCCTGCTCAAGCGCTGGCTCCTTGCTCGTGGACGCCGGTGGCGTCGTGACTGTGTGGTGAGGTGCTACGGGCGGCCGCTGCAGGCGCCGCGGGGGCGTCGCCGTCGTCCTGCCCCTCCATCTCTGGAAGCCGGATGGTGAACGTGGACCCCTGGCCGGCCTGCGACCACAGCGTCACTTCCCCGCCGTGGTTGGAAATGACGTGCTTGACAATGCTCAGGCCCAGGCCTGTGCCGCCGGTCTGCCGAGACCTTGCGGCATCGACGCGGTAGAAGCGTTCAAAAACCCGTTCCTGGTCGTCCGGGCTCATGCCGTCACCCTGGTCCGTGACGGAGATGGAGATCAGGCCTGCCTTGGCACGAACCCCGATCCCCACCCGGGTGTTCTCCGGAGAGTAACGGATGGCGTTGTCGATCAGGTTTCGCAGCGCCGTCACCAGCAGGTCCTGGTCACCATAGACCATTGCGTCCACATGGCCGCCGACGACGATGGAGATGTTCTTGCTTTCGGCGGGCAGCTGCGAACGGTCCACGGCTTCGGTGATCACCGCATTAATGTCCAAGGGGTGTCCCCGCTGGGCCACGTTCGCGCCCTGCAGCCGGGAGAGCTCGATGATGTCCTGCACGAGCGCCGCGAGCCGCGTCGACTCCTTCTGCATGCGCTTGGCAAAGCGGCGGACGGCAACTTCGTCGTCCGCCGACGATTCCAGGGCCTCGGCCAGCAGGGAAATGGCACCCACCGGCGTCTTCAGCTCGTGGGAAACGTTGGCAACAAAGTCGTTGCGGATCTCCTCAGTTCGGGTGATCTCGGTCCGGTCGTCGGCCAGCAGGAGGATGTATTCCTCGCCGAGCATGGCTGCACGGACCTGGACGACGATGGTCCCCTGCCCCAGCGGGCCTCGGGGCAGTTCAAACTGTTTCTCGAGGATGACGCCGTCCCGCCGAACCCTGGCTGTCATGTCCAGGAGCTGTTCGTGGACCACGGTATGCCCGCGGACCAGGCCGAAGGCATAGGCTGCCGGGCTCGCCCTCACCACGCCGTCGATCGCGTCGACCACCACGAAGGCACGGCCGACGACTGCGAGTACCTCCGCGGCGCCGGGAGGCAGCGCCGGTTCGTCGAACTCAACATCGACCAGCTTCCGCTGCTGTTCGCTCACCCTGAAGGCGAGCACGCCAAAGATGCCGAACGACAGACCGACCAGGCCTGCGATGACACCGATGAGCATTGGATCCACGGCTCCAGCTTATGCTCTGCCCCGGGCGTCAAAGACGAATGTGATGCGATTACCCGAGGGGTTCAACTAACGTTCACCTATAGGTGCGTAACAGTTCACCGGCCACTGACAGAGTTACCAGTTGGACTGCAGAGCGGTGACACGAAATCCGGCCGCCACCACGGTGGGGAAGGATTTCCAAGGAAAGGACGCGTAGTGCGCAAGGTTTTTCAGGAGGAGCTCACACAGGTGGGCGAGCAGCTCGTCGAGATTTCAAAGCTGGTCAGCGAGGCCATTGACAAGGCCACGACTGCCTTCGAAGGGGCGGACGTCGACCTCGCCCAGGACGTCATCGCCGCTGACGCAAGGATCGACTTCCTACAGAACAGCCTGGACGAGCGTGCCATCGATATTCTTGCCCTTCAGGGGCCGGTGGCCAGCGACCTTCGGATGATCGTGGGTTCGCTTCGGATGAGTGCCTCGCTGGAGCGTATGGGCGACCTCGCCCGGCACATCGCCCAGCTGGCGCGGCTCCGCTTCCCCGCCATGGTGATTCCGCCGCAGCTCGCGGACACCTTCAAGAGCTTCGCCGAACAGGACCTCCTGATCGCGAACAAGCTCACCGAACTCCTGGAAACGCGCGACCTGGAAGTCGCCCGTGACATCCTCAAAGCGAATGCCACGGTCAACGACCTCCACCTGAGCGTCTTCAAGGCAATTGCCCGCAGTGACTGGAACGAGTCCCCGGCCACCACCGTGGACGTTGCCTTGGCCAGCCGCTATTTCGAAAGGTTCGCTGACCACGGCGTCTCGGTCGCCCAGAAGGTCACGTACCTGGTCACTGGCGCCTGGCACCCGAACAGCACAGAAACCAGCTAACTTCCCTGCCGGGTTTGTCCGGCTTATGACGGCGGGCCGGTCACTTAGGTGACCGGCCCGCCGTTTGTTAATGTGTAGCTTATTTCTTGCCCTGGTTGGCCACCGCGAGGATGGCTTCCGCAGCGGCCTCGGGGTCGAGGTAAGTGCCGCCCGGCTTGACGGGCTTGAAGTCCTCGTCGAGGTCGTACACCAGCGGGATGCCGGTGGGGATGTTCAGGCCGGCGATTGCTTCGTCGCTGATGTCGTCAAGGTGCTTGACGAGGGCGCGCAGTGAGTTGCCGTGGGCGGTGACCAGTACGGTCTTGCCGGCCTTGAGGTCTTCCTTGATGTCCGATTCCCAGTAGGGCATCAGGCGGACAAGGACGTCCTTCAGGCACTCGGTGCGCGGGAGGGCGTCGCCCAGGTCCGCGTAACGGGGATCATGCGCCTGGGAGAATTCGCTGTTGTCGTCCAGGGGCGGCGGCGGGGTGTCGTAGGAACGGCGCCACTCCATGAACTGCTCTTCGCCGTATTCGGCGAGCGTCTGGGCCTTGTCCTTGCCCTGCAGGGCGCCATAGTGGCGTTCGTTCAGTCGCCAGTCACGCTTGACGGGGATCCAGCCGCGGTCGGCCTTGTCCAGGGAGATGTTGGCCGTGTTGATGGCCCGCTTCAGGAGCGAGGTGTAGAGGACATCCGGGAGAACATCGTTCTCAACCAGGAGCTCGCCGCCGCGTGCTGCTTCCTCGCGGCCCTGGTCGTTGAGGTCAACATCCACCCAGCCGGTGAACAGGTTCTTGGCGTTCCATTCGCTGTGGCCGTGGCGCAGCAGAATCAGCTTGTAAGTCATGGTTTTCATCCTAGCCGAGCAGGCGGTGGCAGTGCCGAGCGTTACAGCGGGTGCACTGAAGGCACGCTCTGGGCAGTCGGTTTGAGCCGGCGGTGCGGGCAACCGTGGGGCAGGACGGCGGGGACGGACCGTTAAGCTTGTCCGGTGGTGCAGAAAGCTGAACGGGTAGACCCCTCCCGGGCCGGGAGCCGAACCAGGGGCGGAGCCAGCGGCGCGGGTAATAGCGGCAAACCGATCGGCAACGTAACGCGCGGCACCACCAACCCCAACCGGATGCGGCGGCTGGACCGGTGACTCACGGGACCGCAGGCCTGGCGGCTGCGCCGGGCAGCCGACCCGCTGGTCATCGACCTCGGTTACGGGGCATCCCCTGCCACTGCTGTTGAGCTGTTTGAGCGTTTGTCCGCAGTGCGCGCGGATGTCCGGGTGGCCGGAATAGAAATCGAACCCGAGCGGGTCCGCGCCGCCAAGGCACTGGAACGGGCCGGACTGAGCTTCCATGTGGGCGGCTTCGAGATTCCCGTGCCGGGCCGGCCGGTGATTGTCCGGGCGTTCAACGTCCTGCGGCAGTATGAGGAGGCCGATGTTGCTGCCATCTGGAGCCTGGTCCAAGGCCGGCTGGGCCCCGACGGACTGTTCATCGACGGAACCTGCGACGAGATCGGGCGTCGCGTGACGTGGGTGGCGCTCGACGGCGGCGGACCGCTCAGCCTGAGCATTTCCATGCGTTTCGGCGGTTTCGCGCTGCCTTCGGAGATTGCCGAACGGCTGCCGAAGGCCCTCATCCACCGGAACGTTCCCGGCGAGAAGATCCATGGTTTCCTCCAGGCCCTGGACATGGCCTGGCTGGAGGCGGCGCCGCTGGCCGCGTTCGGGAACAGGCAACGGTGGACGGCCATGTGCCGGTCAATGCTCGACGGCGGCTGGCCCGTTCAGGACGGACCCTCCCGTTGGCGGCTGGGTGAGTTGACGGTGGGCTGGGACGCCGTGGCGCCCGCACCCTAGGGACGGCCTCCTCAGGAAGGCTGCCCGCTACCAGGGGCCGTACGGACCCATGTTGCGGCTGCCGCCGCGGCCGGCATCCTTCACTGCAGGGCGGACATCCGCGAGATACACGGAGGCTGCGGTGACTGCGGCGAGCCCGAACAGGCCGAGCGGGCCGAGCAGCCCGCCGCCACCGCCGGCATAGAGGGACAGGGCACCGATGGCCAAGGCGCCGCCGGTCAGGGCCAGCCAGAACGTCTTGGTCCGTTTGGAAACGGCTTCGAAGGCGTTCGCCTTGTGGCGCAGGCAGTCAAAGAACGCCCACGCTTCAAGACAGAACGCAACGAGCGCCAATACGAAATAGACCGCGGTCTCGACATAGCCAATCAACTGTTTTCCGTCCACGTGCCCAGCCTATCCGTCCAGAGCGTCCAGTGCCTGCTCCAAATCGGCCCAAAGGTCCTCGACGTTTTCAATCCCCACGCTCAGGCGGACCAGGTTGTCCGGCACACTGACCGGCTCGGCCGCGTGCCGCCGTCGTCGTTCGATCAGGGACTCGACCCCGCCCAGCGAGGTGGCGGGCAGCCACAGCTGCAGTGCGCGGACCAGTTTGTCCGCCGCGTCGGCGCCGCTGAGCCCGCCGGCGGGGGCAATCTGCACGCACAGCACGGAACCGAAGCTCTTCATCTGTGACTTGGCACGTTCGTGGCCGGGATCGGTGGGGAGTCCCGGGAACCGGATGCTCCCGATGCGCGGGTGCGCGCTCAGCCGATCGGCGAGGACGGCAGCCGAGGCCTGGGAGCGCTCGATGCGCAGAGCGAGCGTCCGCAGGCCGCGCAGGGCAAGCCAGGCTTCGAACGGGCCCGCGATGCCGCCATGGATGATGCGGTGGTGCAGCAGCGTTGAGCGGATCGCGGCGTCCGACGTCACGAGGGCGCCCAGGACGACGTCGGAATGCCCGGCCAGGTATTTGGTGACCGAGTGCAGGACGACGTCGGACCCCAGGCTCAGCGGCTGCTGGACCAGTGGCGTGGAGAAGGTGTTGTCAGTAACGACGATGGCGCCTGCCTCGTGGGCGGCAGCGGCCAGGGCGCGGATGTCCGCGATCCCGAGCATCGGGTTGGTGGGGCTTTCCAGCCACAGCATGCTGGCAGCTTTGCCTTCAGCCGGGGCCAGCAGCGCCTTCACGGCGTCGGTGTCCGCGATATCCACAGTGCGGAGCTCGAACAGCCCCTTTTCCGCGAGTTCGGTAGCCATGACCAGGGAACCGGCGTAGCTGTGCGACGGCATCACCAGGACTCCCCCGGCCGGGATGAGGGACAGTGCCGAGCTCACGGCCGCCAGCCCGGAGGCATACAGCAGGCCGGGGAGGGCCGCCCCTTCAAGCTGGCCCAGTGCTTCTTCGAACGGATCCCAGGTGGGATTGGAGTAGCGGCCGTAGCCGCGGTCGCCGTCGGCGAGGGGCCCGGTCCCGAAGTAGGTGGACGACAGGACGATGGGCTGGTTGACTGGCTCATCGCGTTTGCGGGGCGGGCGGCCGGCGGCCACAACCACCGTTTCAGCCGACAGCGCGGCGGCTTGCTGTTCGGAAAGACTCATGGTCAAAGAGTACGTGGGAGGCCTGCAGCGCATGAAAGCCGTTACGGCCGGGCACCTAAGCTGTCAGTGATTGTCGGTAGGCTGGTCTTGTGACTAACCAGAACCCCGGACTGTTCATCGCCTTCGAAGGCGGCGACGGCGCAGGCAAGTCCACGCAGGCCGCAGCACTGGCCGGGGCCCTCGAGTCGCGCGGTAGCAAGGTGCTGCGCACCCGGGAGCCGGGCGGCACCCCGATCGGTGAGAAACTGCGGTCCCTGGTGCTGGACCACGGCCACGGCCACATCGATGCCCGCACCGAAGCCCTGATCTTTGCCGCGTCGCGCGCAGCCCACGCGGACCAGGTCATCCTGCCCGCCCTGGAACGCGGCGACGTTGTGCTGACGGACCGCTACATCGATTCCTCGGTGGCCTACCAGGGGGCCGGACGCGGGCTCGGAACCGGTGCCGTACGTGAGTTGAACGAATGGGCCACGTCAGGCCTCCTGCCCGACCTCACAGTGCTGCTTGACGTGGACCCCGCCGTGGGCCGGCTCCGCCGCACCGCAGGCGACGCCGCGGAAGACCGGATGGAATCCGAAGCGGACGAATTCCACGCCAAGATCCGCACCGCCTTCCTCGACCTCGCAGCCGACCGGCCGGACCACTACCTGGTGCTGGCCGCCCACCTGCCCGTGGATGAGCTGGCCCGCGTCATCCTGGCGTGCGTGGACGAGCTGATGCTGTCGCGGCACGTTTCCGGAGAAGGCGTGGCCCCATGACCGTCTGGGATGACCTGCAGGGCCAGCCTGCCGTCGTCGCCCAGCTCCGCCAGGCTGCCCAGGGCGAAGCCCTGACCCACGCCTGGCTGTTCACCGGCCCGCCGGGTTCTGGCCGGTCCAACGCCGCGAAGGCGTTTGCCGCTGCCCTCAACTGTGACCAGGAGGACATCACCAGGCGCGGCTGCGGCGAATGTGCGGCCTGCCTGACCATCCTGGGGGAAACGCATTCGGACGTGGCATTCGTCCGCACCGAAAAAGTCACCATCACCATTGATGAGGCACGGGACCTGGTGTCCACTGCCGGAAACCGTCCGTCATCCGGACGGTGGCGGATCATCGTGGTGGAAGATGCCGACCGCATGGCGGAACGGACCACCAACGTTCTGCTCAAAGCCATCGAGGAGCCCACTCCCCGCACCGTGTGGATGCTGTGTGCCCCGTCCCCGGCGGACGTCCTGGTCACCATCCGGTCCCGCTGCCGCGCGGTGGCACTGCGGCTCCCGCCCGCTGCCGATGTGGCGGCACTGCTGGTGCGGCGCGACGGCGTGGACCCGGCCCTCGCCGAACGTGCGGCCCGCGCAGCGCAGAGCCACGTCGGCATCGCGCGCCGGCTCGCCCGGGATGCTGATGCCCGCGAACGCCGGCTGGAGACCGTTCGGTTCCCGCTGGGATTGCGGGGCGTCACGGCGGCGGTCCTGATGGCCGAAAAACTGGTGAAGATCGCCACGGAAGAAGCCAACAGCTCCAACGAAGTGCGTGATGCCGAGGAGAAGGCAGCGCTCCTGGCCACGCTCGGCGCCCCCGAAAGCGGTACGCTGCCGCCCGCCATGCGGGGCCAGGTCAAGCAGCTCGAGGATGACCAGAAGCGGCGCGCCAAACGCTCCATCACCGATTCCCTTGACCGGACGCTCACGGACCTGCTCTCGTTTTACCGGGATGTGCTGATCATCCAGATGGGGAACGCTGTGGAACTGGTGAACGTTGAACTCAGGAGCGAGCTGACGGAGTTTGCCGGCCGTTCCGGTGCAGAGGCCACGCTCGCCCGGATGGATGCCATCAACAAGGCCCGCCAAAGAATCACCACCACCAACGTCGCACCGCTGCTGGCCATCGAATCCATGGCCGCGAGCCTGATCTAGTGCCGTTCCGTCCAGCCCCGTCCCGCCGCCCGTTCCCCGCCCGAGCCCACGCCAAATCCCTCAAGGAGCCCTGCATGAAGCCTGCCCGACGTCTGCCCCTACGGTCACGGTCCGGAGCGACCGCGGTCAAGGCAGCTGCTGGCTCCGTGGCCGTACTGCTCGCGCTGACAGGCTGCACGCTGTTCGGCACGTCCAACGGCGGATCAAGCGGCGCAAGCACGGGCAAGGCTGATCCGTCGATCGCCGAGGCAGCCCCCGAGGAACTCCGGGGCTTCTACTCGCAGGAGGTCTCCTGGACAGCCTGCGAGGACAAGCTCCAGTGCGCCAAGATCAAGGTGCCCCTGGACTACAGCAAGCCTGACGGCGACAGCATCGAGATCGCGGCGCTCAAGATGCCGGCAACAGGAAACAAGACCGGCAGCCTGCTGGTCAACCCCGGCGGTCCGGGCGGCTCGGGATATGACTTCGTCAAGGATGCCGGCGCCACGAACATTTCCAGTGAAGTGCGTTCCAGCTACGACCTCGTGGGGTTCGACCCCCGCGGAGTGAAGCGCTCCTCCCCCGTTTCGTGCCTCACGGACCAGGAACGGGACGAGTCCCGGGCCAAGAACTACGACCTTAGTTCCGACGCCGGCCTGGCCGCCGCCGTTGCGGACAACAAGGCAACGGCCGCAAAGTGCGCCGAAAAAACCGGTCCGCTGCTTGCACACGTGGACACCGTCAGCGCAGCCAAGGACCTGGACATCCTGCGCGCCGTGGTCAACGACACCAAACTGAACTACCTGGGCTATTCCTACGGCACGTTCCTGGGGTCCACGTACGCCTCGCTCTTCCCGGACAACGTGGGCCGCATGGTCCTCGACGGCGCGCTGGACCCCTCCCTCAGCAACGAGGAGCTCACCAGCGGCCAGGCCCGCGCGTTTGAGAAAGCCATCCGCGCCTACGTGGAGAAGTGCCTCGGGGACGACGGCTGCCCCCTGAGCGGAACCGTGGACAACGGTGTCCAGCAGATCCGGGAGGTGGTGGAAGCGGTTGACGCCAATCCCCAGCGCGCCCAGGACGGCAGGCTGGTCACCGGCTCGGCGTTTGTCAGCGGCCTGATCCTGCCCCTGTACAACAACGACAACTGGCCGCTGCTGACCCAGGCGCTGGACGCGGCCCTCAAGGGCGACCCCTCACCGATGCTGCGGCTGGCCGATTTCGGCGCCGACCGGGATCCGAGCGGCAAGTACACGTCCAACAGCGCCTTCGCCTTCACCGCCATCAACTGCCTGGACTACCCCATGGTCACCGACCCGGCCGCCATGCGGGCCGACGAGCAGAAGTTGCGGCAGGAATCCCCCACCCTGGGCTACTTCTTCGCCTACGGCGGCACCAACTGCCAAGACTGGCCCTACAAGAGCATCCGCACGCCCGCACCGGTGGAGTATTCCGGTTCGGCCCCCATCGTGGTGGTGGGAACCACCGGCGACCCGGCGACCCCCGTGGAGTGGGCCGGCGCCCTGCGGAAGCAGCTGGGCAACGCTTCGCTGGTGACGTGGACGGGCGAGGGCCACACCGCCTACGGCCGCTCTAACACCTGCGTCAGCGACGCCGTCGATGGCTACCTGCTGACCGGCGAGCCGCCTGCGGACAACACGCTGTGCTAGGTCCGCAGCCCGGCCTGACTTAACGGGCTAAGCGGACCGGGGTTCAAGCAGCACCGGCAGGTCGCGGATCGAATGCACGACGGCGGTGGCGCCGGCCGCGCGGAGCGCAGGCTCCCCGTGTGCCCCGGTGAGTACTCCGGCAACCGTGGTGGCACCGGCCCGCAGCCCCGACTGGATGTCTGCACAGCTGTCCCCCACCACGGCGACCTCGCGGACGTCGTCCAGGTCCAGGGCGAGGACAGCCGTCAGGATCATGTCCGGATACGGCCGGCCCCGCCCTGCGTCCGCGGGACACAGGCTGAGGTCCGCCAGCCCCATCCAGCCAAGGCTCTCCAGCACCATGTTCTGGGTATGGCGTCCGAAGCCCGTGGCAAGGCAGACCATGATGCCGGCCTCACGCAGCCAGCCAATCGCGTCCTCGGCGCCGGGAACAGCCCGGATGATGCCGTCTGCTATCAGCTCATCGCAGCTGCGCTCGAAGAACGTGTTCGCCGCCGCCGCTCGGTGCCGGTCCTCAAACAGCTGGCTGAAGACAGCGAGTTTTGACATCCCTGCGGTGTCCCTGGCGTACCGGAGCATGCGTTCGAACTGCTCCGACCCCTCCCTCACCCCCTGGTCTGCCAGGGTGCGGGTCATGGCACGCTCCATGAGGCCGCCGTCGAACACTGTTGTTCCCACCATGGCCAGTACGGCGAGCCGGACGTCATGGGCGGCGCCCGGCTCCACCCCCTGCAGTGCGGCTTCGGATTCGCTTGCGGATACGTCTGCTGTGTCCGGAGTCATGGCCAAGCCCCTTCGCTGACTTGCGGCCGTCGACCGGGCCGCGGTTGATCCTTCCACAGTGGGAGCCCGGCGGAACCCCTTGCTGAACCCGCTTCGACCGCAGGATGAACATCCAGACAACGTCCGCCCCGGCACTTCCGGGACACCTCCTGCCCGGCCGGGACCGGCAATCTTGCGGATGCATGAATGGCTCATTTTGACCCGGGCAGGGGACTCTATTACAGTTGTCTCTTGCATGATCCGCCCGGTTCTTCCGGGTCCTGTCATGCGGTGCTTCCTTAGCTCAGTCGGTAGAGCGTTTCACTCGTAATGAAAAGGTCATCAGTTCGATTCTGATAGGAAGCTCGGGATAGACCCCCTAGAAACCGCGGTTTCTAGGGGGTCTTTTCGCTGGTTCTTGACATTGCGGACTTCGTATGCGTTCCCTCGTTTTTCGATCGATTCCCAACGTCTTCGTCATTTTTTCGTCACTCGTTCTGCCCTGGCCGTCAATGGAGCTCAAGAGTTTGATGCCCTGACGCTGGCACTCTGAAAACCGGTGGCAGTCCCCTCTTCCCGACTAGCGACCTGACGCGCCGTGGTGGGAGAAAGTTGGATCTGAGAATGAGTGACTGCTTGGCCAGCGGGTCAACATCGATGGCCCGGGGGATGGCCCAAACGAGTACTGGTTCGAGCGCGACGTCTGCGAAGGAACCGACAAGTCAACGTCCCCGTTGGCTTGGATGAAAACGTCACTGAGCTGTCTGAATGCCCCGGCCGCGAGGGACTCGTCCGCATCGAAGGCGTTGCAGTCGACGTCCGGTCCTAGGGCTGCCGCGCTAGGGGATGATGGTCCGGGTAGTTCATCTTCTTACTCCGGTCCGTAGTGCCTGCTGGCAGCCCCTTGGAGTAGAACTTCGCCTGAAAATCGAAGGGTCACCGGATCGACGGCGGTCGGAGCCACCAGTTAAAACCAGCAGTTCGCAGTGTTTGCACGGGAACTACGGTTCTCTTTGCGGTGGACGGTCCGCTATTCAGGCTGAACGCAGGTGTCGTATCAGACTTCTGGTAAATCCTTGGTAGGTGCCCAGGCTTCGCTTTTGAACGAGTTCCCGCGCGGCCGGCCTGTACGAGGCGTCCATGTCCCAACTCCGACAGTGGTCATAATGCGGTTGATAAGCGCCCGTGATCACCAGTAACACGGTGCGGCCTGAGTATGCTCTGTAGACAATCTAGATTTGGGGAGCTATGAGCACTAAGAAAACCGTGTACTTCATGGAGGTCTATCAACTGGACTCCAACGACAACGCGCACACACTGACGCCGGGGTTCTGGACCAAGTTGTTCAATCACTTGTCGAGTGCCCTCCCCGAAGAACGACAGTCGACATACAAGTCCAATGTCCTTTACGGCGAATGCCGGTCAGACAAGATGACTCTCCTGGACTACACATACCTGGGGAAATCGCGCCCCCAGTCGGACTGGCCCGATGTACAGGACCACGGGGGACAGATTGACTCGTTGACGACCGTGGGCGGAATCTCCGGCCTCCTGGAGCCCGTTTACATAGCTCCGGTTGACGCGAGCAATACCGCAGCCTTTCTTCGGACGTCCGGGGGGCCGACTTGGCAGGCAATCGAAGCTTGGCTCAACACTGTTACGGGGGTTGCCGCAGGCCAACCCGAGTTCCGGCTGAGGCCGCTCGTTAAAACTGATGGACTTGAGCGCCTAAGGGATTCACTCGGTGTATCCAAGATGCATGTGAAGCTAGATGCAGATTCGCTGAGTTCAGCCGGTCATCATGGGGTTATTGGCGCTGCGGCGCAGGCTGCTGAAAGTGTATCGGGAGACCTCTCCATGGAACTCATCCTTAGCTTTGGTCACGCGACGCCGGACTCCATGGCAGCCGAGGACCTAAAGGACCAACTCGAAATCTTCATGCGCCAGCACATGTTCAAAAAGTCACGGGCAACTCTTATGGTTGACAAAGGCGCAGATGGGATTGGACGAGAGTCGATCGACTTTACGTCGGACAGGATAACAAGCGTGGAAAAGGTGGATGTCGCCGAAGACGACCAGCCCAGCCTCCAATCTGCCCTCATTGCGCTCAGCTCAGCCATTCAGAAGTACAAGGCCGGAAAGCTTTAGTCAGACCAAGGGGGGCGCGTGGTAGCGATTCGGAAGCTTTTCAGAAGCATTTGGAGCGGCTTGATCGGGCTTATCCAGGACCGGCCCGCGGTGCTGTCGGGTCTCGCCCCGGTGCTTGTTCTAATGCATGCCATACTCACGCGTTTCGCTCTACTCCCTGACGTGTGGAGCGGACTCGTGACGGCCGAACGGCCCGATGCCCTTGCTCTGTATCTGGGGGTTGCTGGGTCATCGAGCTTGGTCGCCGGTTTCTCCGGTGTGGTCATTGTGTTCGGTCTGACCGCGGGCGGCAGCAGGTTCCAGCTGTTTAGGGCACGAAGTGGCCAAGCGCTCAGGTCCAACTGGATCTCAACCATGGCCGCCTCGTTCGCGGCGGCCGGCTTGTCGTTGGCGGCAGCCGTCGCCAACTTCGTAGGAGCACAATGGCTTGCGCCCTGGATAGTCGAACTTGCACTACTTCTACTGCTCCATTCGGCACTGCGTCTTTTGTGGCTCATGAAACGGCTTATGAATCTGGTCAAGACTAACGACGCGGAAGAGATCGACAAGAGCAATGTTGTTCCGATCCCACCATTTCAAAAGAAGTCCCAGGGCGGCCCTACAGGGACTAGGCCTTAGTCCAGCACCGCCCCTCGGTTAGAACCCAAGGTGGTAAGGAAACAATCATCGTTCAAGCTGCAGTCTGGAGAACCGCCACACTTCGGCTAGGGCTCAACTGGGCTAGGTACTCATGGAGCGAAGGGACTGAAACGCCAATGACGTCGGCAGTTTCTTTGGGACCCAATGCCGGCTGCATGCAGTTGCTTTGCCTTTGCAGAGTGTTGTCCCTCCAGTCGAGGGTCTACGGTTTGTCGGTCCAGCAGAGTACCAGCAGACAATCACTCGGCTTGGGAGGGTGCACGGTTACCACCGGGCGACCCACTGGAGCGCAAACCGGCACTGGTCGGATAGTCTCGTGACGAAGCCGTTCTAGTTTGAGGGGGGACACGGACGCGTGGCACATATAGATGAGAGCATCCTGGTGGCGGCCCGAGGGTCAGTCAACTTCGGGCTTCTGGAGGAGCTAGAGCCGCTACTGTCCGTTTATGGAGCGGGAGCAGAAGCGACGCTGTACAACGATCCCAACGGTGCACTGGTCAAATGCCGTCAATTCGCCGAGGTCCTCACGGAGCAGCTGCTCCGTCGAACAAACACAAAGGCCGTCAGCGGCAAGCAGGTCGATCGCATTGGTGCACTTGAGGACGCCGGTGTTCTCACCAGGCAACATGCAGAAGCCTTCCACAGAATTCGCAAGACAGGCAACGACGCCACCCACGCTCATCTCTTTAATGCCCGCGTTGCTCTGGAATCGCTAAGGGCATGCTGGGAATTGGGCACTCTGCTCTATCGTGCAGTCACTGGCAACCGCACTGTACTCGCTTTCCTTCCGCCCGAGCCTGTCGGCACTTCGGCGCCAACCACCGCCGAAGACCAAGAGCAGATGGCTCTGATCAATGGCCAGCTACAGGAATCTAAGAACGAGCTCCAGGACGTCCTCACTGTTCTGGATGCCGCTAAGACGGCTCAACAGGCTGAAGCGGATGCGCGGGCTGAGGCAGAGAATGAGCTCACGGCCGCCCGAGCAAAACACGAGTACATGTCAGCTCAGCTTGCCGGTCTCAAGGAGCAAGTGGCCGAGCTGCTGGCGCGCGGCCAGTTGTCTTCTCGCCCGGCGGAGAGGGTCACGTCTGCCGCACGACAGGCATTTATCGAACGGGCGCGCCTACCGCGACCCCTCTCTGAGATTCAAGCCCGTCGCAATATTGACCGGCAGCTGGAGACGGCGGGTTGGATCATCCAGGATTACAAGGACATTGCGCCCGTCGTTGCACCAGGGGTGGCGGTCCGAGAATTCCCCCTGCCGACGGGGTTCGCGGACTACATGCTCTATGTGGACGCCAAATTGGTGGGGGTAATCGAAGCCAAAAAGGAGGGCACGGCGCTCACCGGGGTTGAATGGCAGACCAACAAATATGCCTCGGGCCTACCTGCAAAAGCACAGATGGCATCTTGGCGCCGAGGCGAGCCATTGCCCTTCTGCTATGAATCAACGGGCGCGGAAACCCGCTTCACGAACCGGCTTGATCCCGATGCCCGTTCCCGAGAGGTCTTCAGCTTCCACCGTCCCCAGACAATGCGATCGTGGATGGAAAAGGCAGACTCGAATCCGCACTCTCCCACGTTCAACGCCAGAATCCATGGGCTTCCGGAGTTGAACGAGGATGGGTTGCGACCTAATCAAAAGGACGCAGTCCGCGGCATTGAGAGGTCCCTCAAAGCGCAGCATCCACGGGCGTTGGTTCAGATGGCAACGGGCGCTGGCAAGACATTCACAGCCGTGACCAGCGTCTATCGGCTGATCAAATACGCTCAAGCCAGCAAGGTGCTGTTTCTGGTTGATAGAAACAACTTGGGCGAACAAGCCGAGTCGGAGTTCGTCAACTACATGGCTCCGGACGACGGCCGCCGTTTCGGCGACATGTATGCTGTCCAGCGCTTGGCTGGGCACACCGTTTTGAATTCGACTTCAGTGGCCATTTCCACCATTCAGCGCGTGTTCCGGATGCTTCAGGGCGAGGACCTACCTGAAGCTGACACTGAGTTCGATGAGGAGAATGGCGACGCTGAGCCTCCAATACCCGTTGACGTTCGTTATTCCGCCGAGCTGCCACCGGAGACTTTTGATTTGATTATTGTGGATGAGTGCCACCGTTCCATTTACGGCAGATGGCGTGCGGTACTTGAGTACTTTGACGCGCCGATCGTGGGGCTGACCGCCACGCCGACCAAGCAGACTATGGGCTTCTTCGACCAGAACCTGGTCAGCGAGTACACCTATGAGCAGTCTGTTGCTGACAACGTAAACGTGCCCTTCTCGGTGTACAGGATAAAGACCCAGATGACCGAGCAGGGGGCGACAGTCGAAGCCGGGACCGTCGTCCCGTACCGGGACCGCGGCACCCGTCGGAAGCGATACGAGGAGTTGGAAGAGGACTACCGATACACAGGACAGCAGATCGGCCGTACGGTCATCGCTGAAGACCAGATTCGTACCGTGCTCAACACGTTTAGGGACAAGCTCTACACTGAGATCTTTCCCGGTCGTTCTTACCTGCCGAAGACACTTATATTTGCGAAAGACGACAACCATGCGGACGAAATCGTCCAGCAGGTACGTGAGGTATTTGGTAAAGGACAGGACTTCGCGGCGAAAATTACGTATAAATCCCGCAGCCAGGGACACGACCCAAAAACTTTGCTTCAGGAGTTTCGCAACAGCCCGACCCTGCGCATCGCGGTCACCGTGGACATGATCGCCACCGGTACTGATGTGCGGGCCATCGAGTGTGTGTTCTTTATGCGCGAAGTGCGCTCCGCCGTCTACTTCGAACAGATGAAGGGCCGTGGTGCGCGAATCATGGACGCGGATCAATATGCCGCGGTTACGCCGGACGCCATCAATGGACGAAAAAAGGATCAATTCGTCATTGTTGACGCTGTCGGCGTCACCGATTCACCGCTCGTAGATGCCGTACCGATGGAGCGGACGGCTCCGTCTGTGTCGCTTGAACAACTCCTGCAGAAGGCCGGCACGCTGACAATTTCAGCGGATGAAGTCTCGACACTTGCAGCCCGACTCAGCAAACTCGAAACTCAACTGAATCCCTCAGAGACTGCCGAACTGACGCAGGCGGCGGGAGGCACCACCTTGCGGCAAATTGTTAAGGACTTGGCTGCAGTCTCGGACCATGATGCTGTCGAGGCGGCTAGGGATGCGGGAGGAGAAGCCCGGGTTTCAGAGTTACTGCGCGGAGGAGTCGAACAACTTGCGGGCAATCCAGAACTACGGAAACTTATTCTCGAACTCCGACGAGAAAAGGACATCCTTTTCGACGAAGTGAACGCGGACCAGCTTTACAGCGCCACACGCGTCGACTACGGTACGAGTTCGCTGGATCGCGTCAAGTCATTTCGTGAGTTCCTCCATCAGCACCAGGAGGAGATTGCGGTGCTGCAATTCATTCACGGTAGTGGGACGGGCCGGCCCACCTATTCCCAACTCCAGGAGCTGGCGGAGCGCGTGCGTAGGGTGCCAACCATCGGCAGCGTGGACATGTTGTGGCAATCCTATGCGGCGCTCGGCGAACTGGCGGACCCGGAACATAAGCCCGCCGTGACCGACCTCTTCACGATTTTGCGACATGAGCTGGCCAAGGAAGACAGCGAAGCTGGGGTATCCGGGTGCATCTTGTCGTACTCAGCGGTGATCGAACAGCGGCTCGAGTCGTGGCTACAAAAGCAAGAACGGCAAGGCGTCGAGTTCACTGAGGATCAACGCTGGTGGATTCGTCGCATTTCCGATGTTGTGAAAACATCGATAGCTGTGACTATCGACGATCTGGACAAGACTCCTTTCACCGAACGCGGTGGAACCTACGGCTTCGTCCGGGACTTCGGGGCGGACCGGGCGCTAAGGGTCTTCCATGACCTGGACGAGGAGCTAATCGCTTGACATTAATGACCTCACCCGCGGAAATTGTCCTACGCGCGGAGTCCAGTGCAGATCCAGGGCTCTTGGCCAAACACGAATCGTGGCGACGAGTGCCATTGGGGCAAGTAGCCGAAGTCATCAACGGTGCGTCCTTCGATTCCAAGCTTTTCACGCCGGTCCCAGCTGGGATGCCACTTATCAGGATCCGCGACGTTGGCCGTGACTTCACCAAAACGTATTACACAGGAGATTACGGACAGCGGCATATTGTGCATCCCGGCGATCTACTCGTCGGAATGGACGGCGACTTCAGGATCTCAAGTTGGAATGGCCCGCTTGCCCTTCTGAACCAACGAGTATGCCGGCTCTCGCCAGATGCACGAGTCGTCCACCCAAGGTGGCTTCTGCACATTCTACAAGGCTATTTGGATGCAATCTGGGCGGAAACCTCCTCGACTACCGTAAAGCATCTGTCGTCGCGATCGATTGCTGAATTGCCAATTCCCGTCCCTCCGCTTGTGGAACAGGGTCGTATCTTGGACGCCCTTGAAGATCGTCTATCTCGCCTCGAAGCCGCCGACGATACCCTCGCTTCGGCGCAGCTAAAGCTTATGCGCCTAAACACCGCCCAGTTAAGGGCCCTGGAAATGTTCGGTTTTACGGGTGTGCCGCGCTTCAAGATGTCCGACATCGCCCGCGTAGGAAGTGGGACTACTCCATTACGTTCGGAGGCTGCTTATTGGACCGGGGGGACAATCCCGTGGGTAACTTCCGGCGACCTTTCGCAGGGCAACATTCGCTCTGTAAAGGGAGCTATAACCGAGAAGGCGCTCCGAGAGACGTCAGTCAAAATCTGGAGACCGGGAACACTCCTGGTGGCCATGTACGGGGAAGGCAAGACTCGGGGTACTGTCGCCGAACTGCAGATTCCTGCAACCAGCAACCAAGCATGCGCCGCCATTGAGTTACGCGAGGAGAATATTGAGCTTAGGCCATGGATTCGCGCAATTCTTGAAGCTCGATATGCCCAAATGCGTTCCGAATCCAGCGGGGGCGTTCAACCGAACCTTTCGGTCGGCAAGATCAAGTCATTCGAGATTCCTGTTCCAGATGCCGTTACACGCGCCCGGCTTCTGGAGGACTTGGCGGAGGTCCGAGGGGCGACGCATCGGCTCGGGGTTAGCATCCACCAGCTCCGTCATCGTAAGAAGGGACTAGCCGCGAAGCTTCTAGCGACAGCCGTCGCCGGCCAGCTCGTCGATCAAATCCCGACGGAGAAGCCAGCATCCACGACATTGGCTCACGTCAACACAAATTCGGGCGCGTTGGAGTCACCAACCCGCCGCGTTACTTCCCGAAAGGTACCCGTTTCATGACTAACCACGCTGAACTGCGCAGGCTTGTCGATAAGCTTTGGAGCTACTGCGATGTGTTGCGTGACGCGGGCGTGGGCTCCATCGACTATGTGGAACAACTCAGCTTCTTGTTGTTCCTCAAAATGGTGGACGAGCGGGAGAAGAATCCGCTGAAGCCCCAACGGGTGTTCCCAACTGAATTAGACGTTTCCTGGGATCGTCTCGCTTCACTCAGTGGCGATACGTTGGAGGTCGAGTACCAGCGCCTGCTGCGGGAGTTGGGCAAGCAGCCCACTAACCTAGGGGTGATTTTCCGCAAGGCGCAGAACCGCGTCCAAGAACCTTCCCTTCTCCGTCGCCTGATCAGGGACCTGATCGGTTCCGAGACCTGGTCAATTGGTGGCGATCTCAATGGCGACGCCTACGAGGCACTGCTGCAACGCTCAGCCTCGGATGTGAAGTCCGGCGCTGGTCAGTACTTCACGCCAAGACCCCTCATTCACGCAATCGTGGAGGTCATGAAACCGACTCCGGACGACCTCATCATCGACCCGGCATGTGGGACGGGCGGGTTCCTGCTTTCCGCTGTTGAATACATTGAACGACACTACGGCACAGAGCTCACACCGGAGCAGAGGGACAATCTAAGCACGGGTCAGCTCGTACGCGGCGTTGAGTTGGTCGACTCTACAGCGCGCTTGGCGACTATGAACCTCTTCCTCCACGGGGTAGGCCGCGAGAATGGGGAAGCGGTGATCGATGTCCACGACGCCCTGGCTTCCACTCCGACGCAACATGCTTCTCTCGTGCTCGCTAATCCTCCATTTGGCAAGAAATCTTCAATCACTGTGACCAGTGATGCTGGCCGTGCGGAAAGGGACGACGTTGCCTACTCTCGCCAAGATTTCTGGGTGACGACAACTAACAAACAGCTGAACTTCCTGCAGCACATCGCTTCGCTGATGGCCGTCGGAGGCCGAGCAGCCGTGGTCGTTCCCGACAATGTACTCTTTGAAGGCGGTGCGGGCGAATCTATACGGCGTCGGCTACTGGCTTCGTATGACGTGCACACTCTGTTGCGCTTGCCTACCGGCATTTTCTACGCAGGAGGAGTCAAAGCGAATGTGCTCTTCTTCGACCGCAAGCGCGCCCGTCCAGAGAAAGCATGGACGGACCGACTGTGGGTGTATGACTTCCGCATAGGCGAGCACTTCACGATCAAACAGAATCCCATGCGAGACGAGCACTTGGCTGACTTCGTCGCCTCGTTCTCCGCCCTCGACCGTTCGCAGCGGGTCGAATCTGAGCGTTTTCGGTCGTTCGCCTATGACGAATTGATCGGTCGCGATCGAGCAAACCTTGACATCACTTGGTTGAAGGACGCCTCCGTGGAGTCTGCGGACGACGGCGTGCCTCCCGAGATTATCGCGCAGGAGATCGTGGACGATCTGCAGGCAGCCCTAGACGAATTCGCTGCGGTGGCAGATGCGCTCGCCACTCGAAGTTCACTGCCGGAGGAAGCTGTCAGCTTCGATGGTGTTTCGGCTAGCTAGGGCCTTCCGGAACTCGGAGAGCTCGGCGACCAGAACACGTTGCTGGGTCACCGCGATCAGGACACTTTGCTGGATCGCCGCGGTCAGGGCGAAGCCTGTGCCGCGTTCATGTGCGGTTGCGATCGCGTTCAGGTTGTCGTCTCCATCCAGGTGCCAGCGGAGGATGCGGAGGTCTTGGTCGAGTTGCTCTACCTCGTCGACGTAGCAGGTGTTCGGTTGTTCGAGCGGCGCGGGCTGAGTCCGCACCGAATCCGAAAGTCCCTCGACCGCGCTGAGCAACTGCTGAGCCATCCTCGAGACTTCCCCGGCGCTCCGGCGGGATCGGGTGAATGGAATTGTCAACTTTCCCGGAAGTTCAGCAAGGATCCAGAGTTCGCGATTGAGCGTGTCAAGGAGCGTCGTCATTTGCTCGACGGTCTTGCTGTATTCGCCTCGCGCGTTGTCGATGATGGCCTGGAGCAGCTTCTCCTCACGCGGGTCCTCACCTGCACTGAGCCTCACATGACCTGCGCGCAGCGCTTGATACTCGAACCAGGATTTGTTCGCCAGGAGGAGGCTGTAAAGATCGAAGAGGATCGCCTCACCGTTCTTCTCAATGTACTGCCTACGCTCCTGGTGGCCCTTCCGCTTCGCCAACTCAACAGAGTGGTCCTTGACATGCCCCCCGAAGAGGTTGCGCTGCGTTCGAAGGGCGGCCCCTTTGTCGTTGATTTCGTCCCACACCCCCGGCGTGACCTGTCCAGCCACGTTTGCTTCCTTCAGCGCTTCGGCCACGGCCTCCTCTAGACCCGAGAGTTCCGCCCACTGCACGCGTCTGACGGTCTTGAGGACAATCTCCGTCAGCGCGAGGTTCTCTCTGACGAGGCCGGAGATCTCGTTGAGTTAAACCTGGATGGCGATCATCGCGACGGCCGGCCCGAGGCTCGCGAGCACTCCGGCGGCGCTGGCACCAGCCGCGGGAAGCCAACGGACCTGGGCCGCGAACCGACCGTTTTGGTACAGCACGCCTATGTTGTAGCCGCCGCTCTGAAGCGGGGTCGCGCCCACCTGCATCGCCCGCAAGGTCTCCGGCGCAAGCCGGACGAGTCCCTGGGCCCTCGCGAGCCCACTTGCAAGTTGCCCTCCAACGTTTAGGACCGCGCTTGTCGCGGCTACCGCGTCCACAATTGCAGCTCGGTCGTCTGGCGAGACGAGGCTGAAAGGGATGAGATCGAGGCCTTCGGGTACCTGACCGAAGACGAGCGCTGTGCCGGGTGACACCTCGACAAGGGCAGACTCGATAGGCTCTTCAGGGCCGATGCTCACTCAGTTCCTCCTATTGGCAGGGAGACATGGCGCGCCTTGCGGCGCTCGCACGTCAGTCTTGTGGATCACTTGCGTGTTGTGGCGCGGTTCAGGTGCCCGCCGGAAATGTCGACGACTTTCTCGCCTGCGTCGTCGTTGATGGTTAGATCTTGGACTTGGCACCCTTTTCGAACGACTCGGCTAAGGGCAGGTGATTTTCTGTGTGGGGTCAACATCGTTTTCGAGCCAGTCACCGGAGACTCCGGTTGCCTTGATAACTGAGCAAAGCTGGCTCTGGTCTCTACCAATCACTTGGTACACGGCGTATATATATTTGCCTCCGCTGTTGGCGATTGAAGGGCCCCGGAAATTGTCGCAGGACAGATCAGTGCGCAAGTATTGAGCGCCAGGATTGGCGCGAAGCAGAGCCTCTACCTCCCCCACGTAGGCGTTTGGGTCATAGCTGGTTCCGAGGACGACTACGCCGGTGCGGTCACAGGTTGGATAGCTGATGGGCGTGCTGAGTCCGAGATCGCCGGGTTTTTCCAGGTCGCGGTCGCCCGGCGCGAGCCAGTATATCAAGGGCTCTTCGGCAATGATTTTAGATCCGTCGGTTATGGAGAAGCTGCTGGGACTCATGCGGTAGGTCGTCCCGTTGTTCGTCGAGGCGTATGTTCCACCCTCCGCGACAGCGGAGAGCCGAATGGTGTCCGCGGTGTTCTTATTTAGTCCGTAGTAAACCATTTGGCCCCCCTCTTGGCATACGGCGGCACGAAATGAAGCTGACGCAGCGACCCTGACTAATTTCCCGCGCGTCTTGCAGTAGGCAAGATCGTAGGATGCGTATGCGCTATCGGATGCTTGCTGGGCACTCTGGGAGTTCTGGGGCGATAGTCCCAACGGCGTGTACTGCGATGCGCTGGAGCGTTGTGAGTTGCTTGCAGCGACAATAATGCCCGTGATCGCTGCTGCTACAGCCAGCCACGCAACCAGGATAAGTATCTTCTTCTGCCGTCGCTTTTCTTCCGGGTTTGGTGACGAGCCTCCGATTCGCGTCGGAGGCCTGAATTGCTGTGTTCGTGGTCCAGACATGCTCATCCCAGGGTTTATGGCAACCGCAACGCTGCCATGCAGCGTTGCACTTGCTCAGTGATGGCCCTGAGTGAGATCAGGGTTTGTTGTGACAAGTCAAACGTGGGCTGGAAAAATTCTGCCGCGGCTTGCTGCCTCCGGCTGTCGTGCCAACTGTCTTGCGTCGAGTCCCATTCTCGTCGCAGATCCGCCACGGAACGCTCCATATCCCTCTGAGCGTTCTCCAGTCTGCGGGCCATCAGTTGCCGCCTCTGACGACGGCCGGCAGGTGACTGATACCGAGTCGTCTGGCAGCTTCCAGCCTGTGCCTGCCTCCGTTGACTTCAAAGCTGCCGTCAGGTTTGGCGGTTACATCTATGGGGTCCCCTCCGAGGAAAAGATCCCAAACGTGGGCAAGTTGGCGCATGGACGGGTTCGGGGCCCCGGACAAGGTGTCGCGCTTGGCCAGATCTTCGCGGTTCTGGCCATGAGAGACGGCATTCGAAACGACCAAGTCCCATTTTTCACAGGCCCACAGATAGTTAGCGACATCCGTGCGCCAAGAAAGGATGGGGTTGTCGGTGAAGTCGGCACGGTCGACGGGAATCATTCGCATGCCTCGCGCGGCCAAAAGCCTGTCGAGCGGCGAGACCTGCAAATTCTCCGGTCTCTGGTTTCCCAGTTCGGTAGAGCGGCTTGCTTTCGCGCTGTTTACAGCGGTCGTTGTTTCGAAAGCGTATAAAGACAGGGCTTCGTCGAGGAAAGTCAACCGCTGGTTAGCCTGAAGGCGAAGCCTGCTTGTTGTCTCGGTAAAGCGGGAGGACAAGAACGAGAAGTTTGTGAGGGCTTCGCCCAGTTCCTGTACTGCTGTCCCCGAGACGTAGTAGCGGTGGCTGCAGGCATCGCGTTGGTTAGCTGCGTAACGGCGCTCGTCATCAGGGGCCTCCTGAAAGTCGCGTTCAGCCCTGTCCAGGTTTTGCCGGCGACGTGCGTGTTCTGCTTGCGCTGCAACAAGTTGGGCTGAGAGTACTGAACGGTATTCGTCCATCGCTCGTATCGCTGACTCCACGTATTTTCGATGCGCGTGGTTGGCCTGGCCGATCGCATCCCGGCTTGAATGCGCGAGTCCCATATCAACGGCCCAAGAAGACGCGCAGTTGCTGCGCTTTCTTTTCTATCTCCCGCGCCTGGGCATCCAGTTGCTTCGACTGGGTGCTGATGCTGGTAAGAATGGAGGATAAAGATTGGTCGATCCGACGCTTAACCGGGTCGTCCCAGTCCAGAGAGCGCATCGTCCCATTGATCTTTTTCTTGAGGTCTTCAATTTGTTTTTCTGTTTCCCGGACCAGCTTTGCAAATCGTTGAAGGTCGTCGGGATTCGCGTGGACAGTCGGCATGTTGGATTCTCCTATTTCAGGACTTGAAGTGGAGACTCTTGCAGCACATCTTTCGACCACACCGGGTCTGCTACTGCGTAGGCCATCATCCTGCGTTCAGCGCCCGTATCGAGATCTGCATAGAGGAGTTGGTTTTCGCGCAGCTTCGACGCCGCATCGGAATCAAAAAGGCGTCCGGAATCCTCCCTGCCCATGCGTGTGCCGAGGAGGTGATTGAACTGCGCCTGCGTTTCACGCTCGAATCGACGATCCAACGCACTGACGCTTTCCACCCAACCGATAACGTGAATGCCCACGTCAGGCCCGTTAGTCAAGATTTCCCGCAGCATCTGTTCGGATGACAGCGACTCGCTCTCATCGTCCCGGTAGTCGGAATCGCTGGTGAGGTCGCGTGCTCGGTGCAGCCCGTAGAGGCAAAGAACTCGTGCCTCGGCCTGGTCGTCGTCCTCCTCAATTCTACGACGCATCTCGATAAGAAGGGCTTCGAGAGTCTCCCCCAGCCTTCTGGGGCGCAGCAGCTCTAGGCGTCCCGTGTCCAAGTAAGGAGACAACCGCGCCTCCACGTTCTCGTCGATCGAAAGGAAATTCACGAACTGCAGCTGTGCTGCCCGGGATCCAGACAGGATCGACAGCAGCGCGGTACTTACGATCCCAAACGGAGAGTCATGTACGTCCCGTGCTACAAGCAGGACGTTTGCCCCTCCTTCACGTCGGAGCATGAAATTCGCCGGTCCAGAAAGGGTTAATGCCCGTCCCGCTCGGAACTGGAGTACGTAGGGGCTCGCTGAGCTAATGTGATGCCTGAAGTCCTCCGGAGTCTCCGTTTCAAGTTCCGCCGCCTTGAATCCTTCGAACACGATCGGGCGGCGCCGGTGTCCTGATGCCAACGCCTTATCTCGCAGCAGCCTCAGCCGACTCAGGCGGTCTGAGTCTTCTTCGAACGAGCCCAGAAAGACGGTGTTAGCTTCGACGGCGCCACCCATTGCATTGAGTACAGCCTCGCCAGGCTTCGATATGAGTTTCCACCCTTGGTTGGCCTCGCCCAAAACCATGTCCGCGTCCTCCCGGGTGCTGCTCAGTAACACCCGGACAGGCAATAGGTCGATCTTCTGCCGAGGAAATGCCGTCATGCCCGAGAGCGTTTGGGAGGCAAGGAGAACATGTACTCCGAAGCCTCGGCCCTGACGAATGACCGTTTCCATAAGCTCCGCGGATCGGGTACCAATCTTGTCGTCTTGCGAGAAAAGTACATGGAACTCGTCGAAAACCAGGACAATACGGGACAATTTCTCACCGCCATGATCCCGCATGTTTGCGAACGTCGTCTGCTGGCCCCCGGTGGCACGAAACAGCTTTCCGCGCCGTTGCATTTCCTCTACTACGGATTCCAAGACGCTCAGTCCGAACTCCCTCTCGGACTCGATTGCGACGCAGACTGCATGGGGCAGCTGCATCTTTGCGTACGCCGAGAATTCGACTCCTTCCTTGAAGTCCAAAAGATAGAGCTCGAGTTCATCCGGCGGATACAGCATGGTCAGCCCGGCCAGATAAGTATGCAGAAGGGTGCTTTTTCCCGATCCCATCCTCCCGATGAGGAAACCTCCAGCCATCGAGTTCGAGTCAAAGCGCAGCAGAGCGACCTCGCGCGCACTGCTGGGACCGACGGGGGAAATGCACGCATCCCTTGTGCTGTTTTTCCACCAAGTTGCGGCGTTGGCGGTATCGACGGCTTTGGAGTCCGGGGGGATGTCGCTGCGGACATCGGCTTCGACCGCGGCCGCGAAGAGCTGATGTGTCTTTTCAAGGGTGACAGAGACGTCTGAGGCGGTCTTACTTTCGCGACCTACCCTGTCGACAACTGCATCGATCAGCTGTTGTCCTTGATCCTGCCCAAGCACACTGATTGGGTCCGCGTCGAAACGAAGGAGCGGTAGCTGGCCTCCTTCGACGGGGTATCCACTGAAGGATCCGTCATTGACTAAACGGAGTGCTGGAAGCGATGCATCCGATACGCCGTAATTGGCTTTGATTCCACTGTTGGATACGACGATTGTGAAGACGCCGCACCGGGGGCCGTTTTCCATGATGCGCTGGAGTTCGAACTGGGTTTCTTCGGTGAACTGGGCAGGAAAGTCATATACGACGAGGACCCGATAGTTCTCGGCAATCTCGCCAGCCGCAGCATTGTATTCTGCGATCGTTGAATAGTCGCCTCTGAGATATCGGGTGATCACATGCTCTATGTGAGCGGTTAGTTCGCCAAGCTGCTTGGATAGGTCTTGCGCGGACGACCAGATCTTGCCGCCTATGAAATCCTTGTTGTGGTCAGCCAGCGCGAGGAACGGCGCAACCGCGTCACCCAACCCCAATGGGTCAAAGATGGTGAAGTTGAGCTTGCCGGCGGGAAACGCGCCCAGCAGACGCAGAATAAGAGCACGAGCCGCGGACTGTGCAGCTTCGCGTCCATCAGTGTCATGTTTGTAAAGAAAGCGTCCGTTAGATTCCAACGAAAGCAGCAGGGGATATGAGTATGTCTGAGGAACGGAACGGCAGAAATTAACCTCCGGCCGCGGGTAGTACAAAGTTCCCATATTGACGAGCTGGACATTCCGTGGTGGTTCCCAACGAGCCCACTCGTCCTGGTCGAACCCCGACAAAGCGGTAGGTCCGATACTCTGCTGCAGCGAAAGAATTTCTCGGATCTGCCCAAGATGCTCGGAGTCCACCGCCATCGCAAGCAGCTGGGCGGCGCTGGCAAACGCCGTGCGTTTCCTCGAGATGGTTTTCTCGATCTCATCGGCCGTCGAGAGGGCGCTAAGCCGGTAGGACTCAATTTGGCGCATGAACCGACCCAGGAGATTCCGATCTTCACCGTAGAAGAACATTGCCTTGTCGATGGATTTTCTGACGGCGACTGCCCGCTCGAAGAGGACTCGGACTTCATCGGTCGGCAGGAGATCACCCCTCTGCGAAATGTGCGGAAGATCCGCTGTTTCTGGGAGAGGAGCGGTTGATTTCACGATATTCCAGGCCCGCGTAGACATAGCAAAGTTGGTCTGGATTTGGCTTGCGACCTGCCCAGCAAACGTGTCTAACGCTTTAATGCGCGCTTCGTCCTTTTCGATGGACTGGAACACTGTGAGCTCGCTCTGAAAAGATTTTCGAAAAAGCTCCTGGCTCTTCACAAAGTCCATGGCCATAGACGCTTCTGACAAGTCTCCGCCCTGCGTTGCCCAAGCATCACTCACAGCATCCCCCACTCACTGAACGTTTGCCCGCGATGGGCACTAATTTTGCTCATTCTAAGGGATTATTCCGCGTCCGAGTATTGACGAGTTTTGTCATCTTATTTGCCAAATCTATTCTTCTGTTTACCTAGATTTTTGATTATCTTCTGTTATTCTCCGCGCATTTGGTGATCCTAAAGTCCGCCAGCACGAAGCCTCAAGAACTGATCAAGTTTTCCTCAGGTTACGCAACCCGTAACAACGGACACAGCAGAAGCGTCCTCCCTAATGCTTGGAGACGGCGGCCCTAGTGTGGCACGGACAGAGATCCGGTTTGTCTCTGTCACCTGAACGAGCCGATCACGTAGGCCCCCTGCTGCCCGTTCCGACGAAGGCGACGGCACGGAGGGGTACATCACCGGACCGAAAACAGGGTTCCTGAGTCATGTGAAGACCAGATACTCTGCCACGGCGACGCTGGAGTCTGCGGAGGATGGCGAATGTGCTGACGACGGCTCGCGGGCGGCCTAGGTGTACTCGCCGGGGCCAACGCGAGGGCCGCATCGCTGACCGGTGAGTTCGGGTTGTACATTGGTCTGCGTGGTGTCAGTGACGGATAAGGAAGCAAGAGGGCGGGTGGCGGCCGCCGGGTTTGACCCGGATGATGAGTGGCTGTTGATGTACGTGGCGGGCCTGACAGGACGCCGGATCGCGGCCCTGTGCCGGGTGCACCCGAACGCGGTCCATAACCGGCTGCGCCGCTTTGTCACCGCGGTCCCGGGACTGACGGACGTACATCAGTCCCGTGCCCCCGCGGGTGACGCGGACGGTTCTGTGCCGGAGGCGTGGGTGCTGCGCCTGGAAGAAGTCATCGCCCACCGTACCGGACATGGGGAGCTGCCCCACGCGGGTCTGCCGGAACCGGAGTATGCGCGGCTGGGCCGGTGGCTCGATGCCCAGCGCCGCAAAGCACGCGCCGGTACCCTGAGCCAGGAAAAGCTGGCCCTGCTCAACCACGTCAAGGGCTGGCAGGCCGGGCTCCGGAAGCGGACCGAACAGGAACGCTGGGCGCTGAGGACCGTGCAGTTGACGGAGTTCCACGAGGTAACGGGCCGGTTGCCGGACTACCGTTCCACCGACCCCGAGGAGCGGGCCGTCGGGGTCTGGTTGCACGGCCGCCGTATCCAAGCCCACCACGGCACCCTGGACGCGGATCAGGCAGCTGCGCTGAGCGCGGCGGTTCCCGGCTGGCGGGGCCGCAGCCGTTCGGCCGGCCCGGTCTAGACCCACCGTGAAGACGTCAATGCCTTGGACCACTCAACAGCGACCGCTACAGTCCGACGCGGGTCTGGGCTTTCTCGCCTCTGTCAGTTCCGAAGTTGTCTTCACGGCTAAAGGACGGCGGCTTTCTGTCCGGCGATTCCGACTGGAAGGCTATGGTTTCCGAGGTCCTGCTGGACCAGAGGAAGGCCCTAACGACGACGGCACGAGGCTCTGACGCCAAAACGTCGGTCAAGATCGCGAAGGACCATTTCGTGTGGGACAGCGAGGAAATTGTGAGTGCTGAGGTCCCACCCTAAAGCCCCGATGCTCGGCCCGCATCCGCGGCGGAAGCTTCTCGGCCAGAGAATCCTATGTCTCGCTGAGCCCCCTAACCTTGGGCGGTCGGCAACCACTCGCTCATGATCTTGTGGCTTTCCGTCGTGACGGTCGCCAAAGGAGTACGGATGCTGCAACGCGTTCTAGAAAGGCCGGGACTCTCTCCCTAATTGGGAATAGCGCTTTCCCCTCCACGTGCTCCGCGAGACGGTGGGCCACGTCATGAAGATCCGACGACCCTTTCAGACCTCCCGCGTCATTTCGTACTGAACGCGAGCCATCGGGCGCGACTGACAACTCTCTTGATGGGTTTAGTACTCCTGTCCACTGGTTGGCCGCGCGTCGAAAGGCTACTCTTTGACGAGGCTTGGCGTAAAGGCGCCCGTTGTTGAGGTCAACTGTGTCGGGATTCCGCCGCTGCTGCTGACAGTGAAAAGATTGAAGCCAAAGCAGGTGTTGGTAATGGCGTTGTCGGGACACCGGTCAAAACCCGCGAAGACGACCGTACTTCCGTCTGCCGACACGCGGGGGTAGTAGTCGCGGAACCGGGGCACGGGCATCAGCCATTGGGCCGGAGCCGGGGCAGGGGTGACGAATCCATCGCTGGAGTCAAGGTAGCGAATTCCAGCAGTATCGGTGTCTACATATATCCGCTCCCCGCTGGGTGCCCATTCGGGGTCATAGAGTTGAGTGTTTTCGGTGAGTGCCAAAGCATGAACATTCGAGCCATTCTTGTTCGCAACTGCCAGGCCCATCGGGCGCGTATAGTATGCAAGCCGCTGGCCGTCAGGCGACCAGGATGCTGGTCCGTAACTCTGGTGGTCGGAGGTGACTTCCGTGGCGGTCCCGGTGCTAGCGCTGAGGATGAATAAGTCCGAGTAGCCGTTGTTGTTGTTGTACCCGAACTGGTCCCATGCGTAGTTCCGGGTAATTGAAATCTGCGTCCCGTCGGGAGACCATCTCGGGGATAAATCGCTATATGTGTTGGCGGGAGTCTGAGGGTCCAATGCTGTGGCATTGGTTCCATCGGAATTCATCAGCCAGGTGATGTAGGTTGGCGTACTCGGATTCGGGTCGGCGGCAATGTAGGCGATCCTCGTGCCGTCCGGTGAAACGTCGGGAAACTGCCCCCCATTGGTGGTCAATTGAACCGTGCTTCCGTCCAATGCGTGGCGAAGCCAGATATTTTGAAGCCCATTCGTGTCTTGCACCGTGTACACCACATCTCCCGCTGGTGGATGGATGGGTGTCGCGGTCAATGTTGCTATCCCGCTGACGAGGTCTCTCACCCCTTTGACAGTGTGTGGTCCTGGCAAGGCCGGCGTGCACACGTTGCCCTTGCATTCTCCGTCGGGCGAGATCCCGAACGTGGTCTCGGCGGTTACGTCTCCCAATGGTTTGTTGAATGGATCGATAGCAGTGGCGGTGTAGGTCTGCGGTGTACCGGTGGTCACCGAGGCGGTTGGAGGCGAGATACTCAGATGATCAACGACGCCCGGAAGCTGGCCAAGCAGACTTGTTGCGATCTTTGAACCGATGTTCCTGACCAACTGATTGTTCTGATAGCTGTACTTGTGGACGTTGAAACCGCTCGAGTTCCCGGCGATGCTGTCAAGTAGCACCGCCCACGAGAAGTCGCACACAAAGTCGCCCAGGTTGCAGATGTCGTAGGTGCTTGACGGTGTCGGGACATCCCGTTCGCCAACTGTCAGGAAGCTCTTGATGCCTTGGGCACTGAAATCTGCGGTTCCGGATTTCATTGCGGCGGTTTTACTCTTTCTTCCTGGATCCGCGATCAACGCAGTTGCGGTGATGCGCCGCAACAGAGCCTGGCTGGCGGCATCGCCTTTGTCGGCATTGTCACTCAAGTTGAGAAGGAGTTCATGCATGACCAACGCGCCCTGCGAGTATCCCGCCAGGACGAATCGAGCATTGGGGCACTGCGTTGCTTCGGTCGTCAGTTCAGCCGTGGCGGACTTGATGCCTTCGTCGATACTCGCCAAGTACTCGTTGAGGTGCTTTTTTACGTAGTAGTCAACAAAGCCCGCAGTTCCGCCCACTGCTATGTATCCGGCAAGTTGTGCGGCTTCCTTCTTGGAGAGTCCCAGCACCTTGACATCTGCTGCAGCATAGACGACGAAGAGAGGACGCACCTTGAGCTTGTCGTTCAGGTCGGCAGCCATCTGCTGGTACAATCCATCGAGCTCGGGGCCAAGGCCCGAGTCTTTGACTTTCGTTGTCGGATCCCTTTTAGAGGCATCTTTTTCGCCGGAACCCCGGGCTCCAATGAATATCACCGCCGGGCAATCGGCAGCAGTGGTAGTCGCTTTTGCAGGCGTCATGGCGGAACCAGTCGATGCGAAAGCACCCTGCGATGCGAAAGAGACGACGATCGCGAATGCAATCAAGAAAGCCGAGACACGGCGCCCCGCCTGGCGGGAGTTCTCGGCTTTGTGCTTTCCTCTATCATTGCGGCGGCGCAGCCTGCGCTCCGATCCGATTCCGAATCTCATGGCTCCGGGCAACGCAAAAATGGTTGTACCTGTTAGGAACCCAGAGGGAAACGAGATCACGGCCATCACGTCCTTTTGAGCTCTATTCTTGTTAGCTCGCGCTCCCAAGATCTTTACCGACCAAAACATGCAAGTAAGCATTGTCTGGTTTCTTGACGCCAAGAAATGACTTTCCAGTCCGACTCCCGGGCTCTGTGAGAAGGAGCATATGGTTCATCAACCCCCCGCCACACGAGTGTGAACTACTCGCTCATTGGTGTCTCCCGCGGGCCAACACTCTACTTGCACCCGGGGATGCTCATGCATGGTCGTAACGTGCTCTCCCGTGATGTCTTCCGTGAGCCGCGGCGCAGCCATTTCTCGATTCGCAGCCTTCGCCGAATCCTTCGTTTATGAGAACGACCGAATGACAGCGCAGTCCGTCACCAGTGGATGAGAGAACTACACTCAAACTGGGCCCGCCTAAATTCACCTGCCCGGTGGAGGCGGCCTACCCACGCTGAGGTGAGGGTGACTGCCCGTTAGAGCCTGCCCGGGTCCGGGGAAGTCGACCGCGCTGCGAGAGCGGCACTGCCCGCACGCGATCGTTGGCGGGGCAGTCAGGAAGCGGCCTTTTCAGGCCCTCGAATCGTCCGCTCAGTGTTCCCACTACGGGACCCACGACGCGGGAGTCGCACCGGTCGTTACACCTGCCCCGGCGGCCCGCTTCCGCGGCCGTGGGTGCCCGCATTGCGCGGGTAAAGAAGTCAGCGCCTCAAACAGTGTCGCCGGTGTGGGCCCAGTCCTGGCCGCCGAATGGGATCCGGCCAACGACAAGCGCCCCGAACGCATCGCGAGAGCAAGCGATTACCGGGCATCACGGACAAGGTTCTGCGGCACCTCACCCAACTGGGCTGGGTCAGTCAGGATGTCACCGGGGGTGTCCCTTGCTTCCCCCGAACCGAAGGCAGCAGTACGAGCCGCGCAATTATACGATTCCCTCCCGTCATCCGAGCGCTTTGTTCCATACAGCGCCCGGGCAGCACAGAACCGAATGTGAAACTGCGCCGCCGTGATGTTGCGCCCGCGGCTCAGTCGCCGGGCAGTGACGTCGCCGACCAGTACACGGTGTGTTTGGTGGTATAGGGCCGTCGCCTCGTGCGTGGCGCGAAGTCTGCATCCGTAGCTTCCACTATCCTTAGCTGCCCGGCCGCATCAACCATCCTCGCCAGATCGGATCCGCTTAAGCTGTCGACCAGCCTCTGCCGGACCGGCTCGGTCACGTGGAAGAGGATGTCGTCCGCGGCCTCGACGAGTTCGCGGAAACGATCAACCAGCAGGGGAGGCAGCGTCTGCGACACAGTCGTTGCCGCCACATCCCGCACTCGAAGGGTTGCGGCATCGAGGAAAACCCACCGGGAACGTTGTCGCTAGGTTTGACTGGGAATGTGCAATCGTGGTGTTCCTGAATGCCCCTACCAGCCCGTGAACGTCTGAGAGCTCGGCCGGGATGGCGATGTGGTCGGTCATGGCTTTTCGCACTTTCGAGGGGAAATACGTGCGGCAATATGCGACGACTGCGAACGCAATCAGGTAGGCGCCCGCGTCCTCGAGTTGCGACCCCTCGCCACGGGATTTGATGGCGAGATCGACTGCATGGCTGGCCTCAGCGAGGTCGCCCCGTAGCTCGACAACTCGACGAACAACCGGGCATCTTCGGAGTCCGGTACCGTCACGACCTTGAAAATTGCTTCCTCAGCGCTGTTCACCCGACCATCATCGCCGAGAACGACTACATCGGTGATCATTGCGATCTTCGTGCGCCAATGCCTCGCCTGCGCTGTATGTGCATATTGATGCCTGCCAGCGGTGCCCGTTGACGGCTTCCGTCGGGGGCTACCCGCCCATTGGTCGCCGACCGCCCCGGTATGGCGAGATCTGTGCCGCCGAATCCGGCGGGAATAGAAGTTGGGTGACCGGCACTTCAAGTACGTCGGCGATGTCCCACAGGCGCTCGTAAGCGACGCTCTTCCGACCCCATTCGATGCCGATGATCATGTTTCGGCTCAACCCGGACTCCAGGGCCAAAGCTTCCTGGGAGAGCGCCTGCTCGAGCCGTATCTTTCGTATCCGTGCCCCGACCATCGCCCTGCGTTGAGTCCACCGGCGCGTTTGCTCCTCGGAGGACTGGTCAGGGCGGGTGGGCATTTATCCATGTCAACTGACATTGTCATACTTGTCTGCTCTACTAGTGATACATGCATCCGATTCGATGCGTCCCGTGAGAGAAAGTCGGTGCTAACTATGGAAACCCCCGACCGGGCGCCATGATCCGGGGTTACAAGTTCCGGATGTACCCGACGTCGAAGCAGGAGGACCTGCTCCGGGGCATGCTGGATGATCACCGCTTCCTGTATAACGCCGCCCTACAGGAGCGCCGGGATGCCTGGCGGCACTCCCGGACGAGGGTCCGATTTATTGAACAGGACGCTCAGCTAAAGTACATCAGGGCGGATGACCCAGACTATGCCCGCTGGTCCGCCGCCTCACTGGAGCAGACCCTGCGGCGTTTGGACAAGGCCTTTCAGGCCTTCTTCCGCCGAGTCAAGGCTGGCGAGAAGCGGCCGGGCTACCCGCGGTTCAGGGGAGCCGGCTACTTTGACACGGTGGACCACCGTAACGGGAATGGTTCCAAATGGGACTCGGTCCCGCACCTGGCGCAGACCCGGGTCTACTTCCAGGGCGTCGGCCACGTCAAAGTCAAGCAGCACCGCCTGGTCACGGGCCGGCGAGTTACCAGAGTGGCCGTGAAGCGGGAGGGTCGGCACTGGTATGTGATCCTGGCCGCCGAGCAGGACCTGCCGACGCCGTTGCCGGTCACGGGTGCCGTTGTCGGCATCGACCTGGCTACAGGAGCCAACGGGCTGGCCTATAGCTCCCTCGGGGAGCGGATCGACAACCCCGCCTACGGGAAGGCCTCCCTGTCCCGGCTGGCTGACGCCCAGCGGGCTCTTCAAAGGTGCCATCTGGGGTCAAACCGCAGGCGTAAGTCGCGGGAGAGGGTCACGGCCAGCTACCGGAAGGTCCGCAACCAGCGGACGGACCACCTGCACAAGGCGGCGCACCGCCTGGTAGCCGTGTACGACACCATCGTCGCGGAGGATCTCAAGATCGCAGATATGACCCGTCGGGCGGCGCCCCGACCGGACGGCACCGGAACGTACCTGCCCAATGGCGGCTCCTCGAAAACCGGGCTCAACCGATCAATACTCGACGCAGGTTGGGGAATTTTCCTGAATATGATCCGCGCCAAGGCTGAAAGCGCCGGACGCCAGTTTATTCAGGTGAACCCTGCCTACACGTCGCGAACCTGCAGTCAATGCGGGCACCGGGACGCGGCCAATCGGAACGGCAAGGTTTTCCTTTGCCTTTCCTGCGGGCACCGAGACGACGCCGACATCAACGCGGCGGTCAACATACTCAGGGCCGGGCTGGTCCTGCGCGACACGGCGTAAGCCGCGTCTCGAGAAGCTGCGGGCTGTCACGTAGCTGGAGGAGCGAAGTCACTTTTCATCCAGCCTCTGCAATTTGCTCGTTCGAAGTCACCAGGAGGACATGAAAAAAGCGCGCGCACGGGGCCCTGTCCGGGCCGCATAGGCTTCCCGGTCCAGGGCTCCGATGACGCACGGGCGTGAGGACGGCAGCCAGGGCCAGGACGTGCTCCATCGTGGTTGCCGCTAAATCGCCAGCACGGGCCTCCATGCCCTTCAGGGTGAGCACACGCCTGAGGCCGTCAAAAATTTAGCAAGCGCAGGGCCTCTGAGGGTGCTGCAGCCCTCGGCCGGGAAGTTGTCCTCCAAGTCGAATTGCCGTCCGACGCGCCCTCGGGGTCGAGCCGACCGGGGCGTCTCCCCGGAGAGGCGCACGCCAGTACGGTTGGATTTGCCCCAGCCAGTGGGAAGACTGTTGGATCTTGTGGGCCTTACCTGTGGATTTCAACGATGCCAGTTGTCGTGCGGAACCATGGCGGCGCCCTGTGTCGGTGTCGGAGGGTTCGTAGCTGATGAGTGCCCGCAGGAGCCGCCCGGCCAGCAGTTCCAGGTATAGGAACCCCTCGCTTCGCCGCGCACAGAACGGACGATCCCCACGACGGATGTGCAATATTCCTGACCGCTGGGCCGGAGAATTCGGCACAACCAGGAAGCGACCGGACTCGGCGTCCGGGGCAATCTGTTAGTTCGACGCCAGACACCTGCGTCTCTTCCGAACCATGGGTTGCCGGATCCTGGCGCACCTGCGTCTCCCGCCGTACCGACGCACGCCGCGTCCCCAGTTCACCTGCGTCTCTTGTCACGAATCGCATGTTAGTGATTCACCTGCTTCTCGCCCACGTTTAAGGCTCGCGGTGCATTCACCTCCGCCTCTTATCCATGCGATCTCGGGTCCTCGTTCGTTCGCCAGATGGCAGGCCCCCGCTTGCCTCTCCGGCGGGCGCCCATCAGACTCTCGCCGGTTGCCCCGGCGGGAAAATGCCAACGTGGGATCATGGACGGATCCCGGCCCGGGTTTGCAGAGGCGTCGTCAAGAATTCCAAGCAGACGGCCTCCTGCAAGGGTCTCAGGGCCCGTCACCCGAGGCTACATTCCACGCCGTTGAGCCTATGCGACTTGGCTGAATAATCACGACCTAATCACGAAGCGAGCAGCCCCGACCAATTGGGCAGGACCGCCCCGAGAATCAGTCAGAATGTACAGAGCTTGGATCTGCACGTCGCTCTGTGGCAAGCGATCACACGACCGGTGATACTGGGCTTGAGAGCCTTGGCCCTGGACACCGCATGGCCGGTGGTTCACTCCCACAGATACTTAGCATGTTGGACAATCCGATCATGAAGACCGTGGCGGGCAATACCTGGTTTGGAACCAGAACAACCGGTACTTCAATTTAGATGCGAGCCGCGCGCGCCAGACAGGTGTCAGCCGCCCGGCCAGTTTCTGCTCACGACGCCCGTGTCGTTCGTGGCCTGCAGCTTCTTCCGTTTGTGTCGGAGCAGATGCCAGCCGCAGACAGCAACGAGGGCTGTTCCAACGAAACCAGCGCTGCCCCAGCCGGTAAGGCTGTCGTTGTCAGTGACAAGGACTACGAACCACGCGGCCACGACGGTCCAGTAGAGGACATTCAGTGCGGCAATGGCACGATCAATCATGGGGCGCCGCAAATGATCACCTGCCTGTTCCTGATGTCATGGCAAATTCGATTATCCGCTGCCTCGTCAGGCTAAGCCACAAAATATGTGCGTCAAGCCGCACAACTGTCCTCCTCTGCCTAAGGACCATCAGGTTCAGCCAACGACCCCAGACGCCCGGCGGCGCTGGACCATCTGACTTACCCGCACGATCCGGGTCTACTTGCGCTTACTTCAATGACGGTGTGGCGCAGATCGAGGCCCCCGCCCGGGTGATGCTGCGAGTTGGCCAGGCTCCGACGTTGAGCCCGAGAAGGGCGCGGCGCGCGGGCCCCGAGCGCGTTGCGTCGCGTTTCTTCTGTTCCTCGAAAGGGGTGGGGGTACACCCCCTCGACCAAAGAATTTCGGCCCGGCCTGGGCTCGGCTCAGCCCCTTTAGCCGGCCAAAGTAAACCATCGCGTCCAGGACCGGTTCCTTTTATGCAGCCCGCGTTCCTCCGGCAGATACCCCAGCCGCGCCCCGTCACGGGGCTCAAAGGTTTTCCCGCCGATATGCAAGGTCCTCGCGGTGAGCGGTAAGATGCCCAGCAGTGCACGCAGCGTAGTGGTCTTCCCGGACCCGTTGCTGCCCAGGAACCCGAACGTCTCACCCCGCTGCACGTCGAAAGACAAATCCCGGATGACCGTTATGGACCAGTGCTTCGCTCAATGATGTTCCCCCAACAGATGCCGCCATATGCTCCTTTGGAGTCTATCCGCGGGCCCGCCGGTGACCTCTCACCCCACAGGATGAATCCGCGGTGCTCCACGGGCGCGCGCAGTTCCCGTCGCCGTCTGGTGGGACGGAACCGGCTCAGACCAGCACCGGATCACACGCCTAGAGCCGATGATGACCTCTGGGTTGACGCAAGAAGTGCGGGCGCCTGCGAAGAAGATGGCCAAACGCCAACCACGGCATCCTTGATCCGGATCAGGCAGCGGCACTGAGCGCCGTGGGTGCCCGGCTGGCGGGGCCGCCACCGTTCGACAGGTCAGGCCTAGCTAGTGGCCCATGCTGCCGCCGCCGTCGACCGGGATGAGCGCGCCGGAAATATAGGACGCCTCGTCGCTGGCCAGCCACCGGACGACATCGGCGATCTCTGACGGTTCGGCAAACCGGCCGGCGGGAATCCCGGACTTGTAGTGCTCTTTCATCTCGTCGGACACCTCATTGAACATGTCGGTTAGCACGACGCCGGGCATTATGACGTTCGCAGTGATCCCGCGGGCGCCCAGTTCACGGGTGACTGAGCGGGCGATACCGATCAGGCCAGCCTTGGAGGCCGAGTAGTTCACCTGGCCGGGAGCGCCGTAGATCCCCGACACCGAAGAGACCAACACAATCCGGCCCTTGCGAAGCTTCATCATGCCTTTGGTTGCGCGCTGGACGACCCGGAATGCACCCGTCAGGTTGGTGTCCAACACGGAGGTGAAATCATTCTCGGACATCCGCATCAGCAGGGTGTCTTTCGTGATCCCGGCGTTGGGGACGAGCACCTCGACCGGACCGTGCGCGGCCTCGACAGTATTGAATGCGGCGTCAATGGAGGCGGTGTCGGTGACGTCGGCCTGGACCCCGAGGATGCCCTCCGGAAGTTCCGTCTCGCTGCGGTAGGTCACTGCGACGTTGTCCCCGTTGGCCAGGAACGACTTGGCAATGGCCAGACCAATGCCCCGGTTGCCGCCGGTGACTAGTATGCTCCGGGCGGCGGCACGTTCTGTAGTTGCTGTCATTGTCTTTTCCTCCAGTGTCATGAACCGTGACAAGCCTACCTGCCGAACGTGACTGGCCACCTGTCGAATGCGGGCTGCCGCATATAAGTGCCGAAGATGTGGCGCGAAGGACAAAAACGGGGACCGCAGGCCTTCGGGAGTTCTTCGCCGGACACACTGACTTTGTGGCAGGCCTCGCCGGTCAAGTGCCGGAAAGGCTGCCTCGGAGCGGGTGGCGGAAGCGAAATCGGCCAAGGCCGCGCAGCGGAAGCCGCCGACCGACCCGGGGGGGAAATTGCGGATGAATTGGGAACTGGCGCTCAAGAAAACTTTCGGCGTACGTTTGCTTGAAGGCCACACCTGGGTACCGACCAAGCCCGTCAAATCCGCCCGCAAACCTGGGCGTCTGGCAACGCACCAAAGCAACCGCTTGGGCACCATCAGCCGCGAAAGGCCGGCCGAGATCGATGGGGTCGACGTATCGTGCCGCAAGGCAACACCAGCCCTTGCGGCTACCGCGTCTGGGACCGGCTGAACGGACCGGTCTGCTGGGCGGGCCCGGAGAGCCAGCCCCTCATCGCACCAATCGAAGCCTGGGCCGCGGCCTGCCGCGAGGCGCTTGGCTCCGGGATTCACCGCGGCAGCTATCTCCATCATGACGTGGCTGAGTTTCCTTTGAGCGGCGCATCTCGCGTCTTCGCGCGGGCTGCTGCCAAGGGCATCGCCTGCCATACTTGCCACGCAATTACCTACATTATTGCGAATTTATCCAACCGATGGTTATATTGACGCCATGGGGGATTCATCACTTTTTGGCAGGCGTGCCCTGCTGCGCGCACCAGGCTCGACCGAGTACGACACAGTCGCAGAATGGCTGACTTCGAATCCATTCGGAGACGTTGCAATGGCGCCGAACCCTGGTAGGCATACCGGCCGGACACTTCGCCGGGCAATCGAAGCTGGTCATATTGATTGTCTAGTCATCGACGCAAACAATGTTGGCCCAGTTGGCGCGGTTACGTGGCGCACAGCAAGACATTCTCGTTCGTTTGAAGTCAGCGTGGTTATAGGCGATCCAGCGGACTGGCAACAGGGGTACGGTGCGGAGGCCCTAATCATCCTGCTGGACCTCTTGTTCCAGACACTCGATGCATGGAGAGTGCAATTCACGACTGCAGCCATCAACGCCTTCACCATTCTCCCTATGACCCGCAGGCGGCTGACCATTGAAGGCGTACTACGTGATGCTATCTACTTGGACGGCGAATATCACGATCTGACCGTTTGGTCGATACTCAGACCCGAGTACTTATCCCAGGCAAAAGATCATGAAATGCAAGGCATCATGCCGTTTGAACCCAGAGTTAGCGCCAGCGATAAAGCCAAGGGTCGTGAAGCTCTGACACATTACCTCGCCGGAACGCCAAACGCAGCCTGGTTACGTCGATGACGACTGATGTGAAAGTCCCTCGTTCCACGCAATTCTTACCTCGATCAGTGTCCTGGCACGGCATTACACTGGCAGACACGCAACTGGCTCATGCGGTCGGAGCGGTATCTGGTCTCTTGCTGAAGAAGGGTGTAGGCCGCGGGCAAGTAATTGTGCTGGAAAACGACGGCACAGGACGATCGGTGCTGGCTCTGCTAGCTCTTGCGAATCTAAACTCAGAGATCGTGCTGATCGATAACGGGAGTCTCCTGGGCAGATACCAGTCCAAGCTTCCGACAATCGACTTCGTCTTAGTCACAGGAAAAGAGCGCGCTTCTTCCAGTCACCGTGTCGTCGATCTTAGTGATGAGTTGCGCGCCATGAGCCGTGTTGATCTCGACATAGGGCTGACGAATGTACGGGAGCAGATAGACCTGCGGGCATGGTTCGAGCAGGAGCGAGCACTCGCCATTCTCTCTTCGGGAACACGGACCGGACTGCCATCGGTCGTGTGGAAATCCGGGGCGGATGTCCTGGAGAACTCCTTGGCGACGTCCGATCTGCTCGGGTACACTTCCGGGGATGTTTTCCTGCCCCTCCTCCCGCTGAGCGGTCAGTACGGCTCGAGCGTTGTCCTTATCAGCATGGTTCTTGGCGCTGACTTAGTGCTTTCAAGCCGAACTCGCATAAGCGAGGCGATAAGGACCATCTCACGCCATAACGTGACGGCAGTGGATGCGAGCCCCCCGGTTTACCAAGCGCTCGTTGGTGCGGTGGCAAAGAAGCCTGAATTGATCCCTTCCATCGACTCGGTCCGCGTTTGGGGCGTTGGGGGTGCCCTGCTGTCACCGCTGTTGCAGAATGACTTCTCGGCTATGAGCGGCCGGTCGCTCATTGACGGGTATGGCATGGCGCAACTCGGCAATGTGGGTTTTATAGATGAATGTGCTGTGGAGTCCGGACTGCGCCTTGTCAGCACTTACAAAATGCGAATAGTAGGTCCTGACGGTGCAGAGGTGGGGGAAGGAGACACGGGTCGAATTCTCATCCGACGAGCCGACCAGAACGATCTCGCTAACCTGGAAACCGACGCGGAAGGCTGGTTCGACACTGGCGACCTGGGACGGGTCCGTTCCGAACGCCTGTTTGTTTTAGGACGGGAAGGTGCGATAACTCGCAATGGATACACATTTAACCTCGCCGAACTGTCAGGACGACTCAGCGCCAACGGTGTGAACGGCCACGTCGTTCCCGTCAAGGCCAACCGAGTGGACGCGTTCTGGCTGGTCGTAGAAGACCCCCTGTACCGTAGCCGGAGTTATTGGCGCCGGAGGGTTTCGGAAGTACTTGACGAGCACGAAATACCTGACCACATCGAAGTGCTTAGGAAATTACCTATGAATGCGGGCGGCAAGGTCAGCGACTCCAAGCTCGCTCAATTCGCGCAAGCTCTGTACGCAGGGCGGAAAACAAGTCTAGAAGCCGAGGAACCCCGCGCTGCGGCGATGATGAGAGTGGCCATCTCGCACAAAGAAGCGTTGTATGCGGCATTATCGGGCTGGACGGACCCCACAACAATCACCGCAGAATATTCAGCGCTGTTGGCAACGCTGCAGAACGCCGCCGGCGAGATGGCACTACACAAACCCGCCGGAGAACCACCCGTATTTGTCTTCATGCCGGCCAATGCGATTTTGGAATCGTTCGCGCTCTACTGCCTGATACCTGCCTTGTGGGCCAGCAAGGTCTCCGTGCGGCCGTCTCGAGGAACTGCAAACATCGTGAACACTTTGGTTTCAATCTTCGATAACGCCACAGACGGAAAGGTCAGCGTTGAAACGACAGACCAAGCACTCTTCGTGCAAAAGTGTGCTGCCGAACCAGCCGTCGTTCTCTTCACCGGACGACGGTCAAACGCCGAATTGGTAGGGAAACGGCTTAGCCGTCAACACCTGTTCATGTTCTTTGGGAAAGGCTACAACCCCACCGTCGTAACGGCGGACGCGAACGTCCGCCAAGCAGCCCGAGAGACCGTACGTGCCCGACTGTTTAACGGGGGTCAGGACTGCTTAGCGCCGGACATCGTCTTTGTTGAATCGTCAATTTCCCAAGAGTTCAATAAGGCACTCCAGGACGAGCTCGCCGCCTTCCTGAACCAAGTACAGGGAGCACTCCCCGCTCTACGTGAGGACTCAGTGATGCTTGGCGCGATCTCGTATCTGCTCGAGCACGGGGACAACATAACGCTCGGTGGAGCAGTGAACTATGCGGCCAGGACAATTGAGCCCGCAATTGTGTTCTTCGACGGCATACATGGAATAAAACCTGTGGAGCACTTCTCACCCATCTTCACTGTCGGAAGATACGAAACGTTCGATGAAGTCATGACCGCCCTCCTATCGCCACCGTACCTAGAGAACGCACTCGGAGTAACTCTCTACGGCGTCGAAGATAAACACGCCTCACGTCTAGCGGCCAGCTACATGGTGTCCTCCGACCAGTCACTCGGCAGCTCATCAGCTTCATACGAGGCATTCGGCGGTTACGGCCCCGAGTCGGGATACACCGTCTACGACGGCAAACGCGTTCTTGGGCCAATCAACATCACAGAAGCTGTAGCCAACTATTGGATCTCAAGGGAACCCTTGAGGGCCGCAGGTCAACTGGAGGACCTTCATGAATAACAGGGTATTCGTCACCGGAATCGGAGCTGTGAGTCCGAACGGCAACACGGCCGAGGACACCTGGACAAGCATCCTGGCGGGGCGAAGTGGAATCGCGACCTTGCAGAATGTTGATTGCACTGACCTTAGCGTCACTATTGGCGGCGAGATAAAGGGATTTGATCCCAAAGAATTCCTACCGCACGTCGATATCCGCAGACTCAGCCCTTATATCTGGTACTCAGTGGCAGCCTCGCACCAGGCCATGGGCAGGTCCTCCATGTCCACGGCAGGAGAAAACAAGGATTTCGAGCCACGACGGTTCGCAGTGCTTGCAGCGACTGGATATGGAACCACAGAAGCAGTCCATGAAGCCACACGCATACTTGACACGCGCGGCCCTCGAGCAGTGTCCCCTAATGTCACCATCTATGGCGGAGCGGACGCACTGAGTTCATACCTCGGAGTCCAGTACGGGGCGATGGGAACAACTCACGGCATCTCAGCCGCCTGCGCCACCGGAACTGTCGGCATCGGCGAAGCGACGCGCATGATCCGGCACGGGTACGCGGACGCGGTCCTCGTTGTAGGCGCGGATGACTCACTCAACCGTCAGGACATAGCATCGACCGCTAACCTCAGGGCCCTGGCCAGCAACAGGAACGATGCACCGACGAAGGCGAGCCGCCCGTTCGATCGGGACCGGTCAGGATTCGTCATGTCATCCGGGGCAGCTGCGCTGCTTCTGGAGTCGGAACGGTCCGTCGAAAAACGCGGGTCAGCACCAATGGCGGAGATTCTAGGCTATGGCTGCTCCTCTGACGCGCACCACGCCACCGCACCCCACCCCGATGGCCTTGGCGCCAGCCTCGCGATGAGTGACGCGCTGGTGGACGCCCACATACCCGCCAGCGACATCGACTACATCAATGCGCACGGGACCGGGACGGCTTATAACGACGCGACAGAGCTGAAAGCCATTTCAGAAGTATTTTCAGATGCAGCCACCCAGATACCCATCAGCTCAACGAAATCGATGACAGGGCACCTTTTGGGGGCCGCGGGCGCCCTTGAAGCCGTCCTTTGTGTGCTCGCTCTCCGCGATCAGGTTGTTCCCCCAACCATCAATCTCGACAACTCCGACTTTCCTGAATACGATTTGGTGCCTCATACGGCGCGGGGGGCAAAGCTCACCACCGTCCTGTCGAATTCGTTCGGCTTCGGCGGACATAACGCCTCACTGATCCTGCGGGTCATTTCATGACCTCGGCCGTGCAGTCTTCTGCACTGGAACCATCCCCGATCATCTCGGTCGCTACCAACGCGTGGGACGAGGTTGCACGAGCACTACGGTCCGCAGGAGTAGACCGCGTATTCGGGCTTCCTGACGATGACATGCAAGCAGCGTGTGCCTTTGAATCGCAAGGCATCGAGGTCCTATGGTGCAGTTCTCAGCGAACAGCGGTGCACATGGCAACGGGAGCAGCACTTGCGAGCGGAAAGGTAACTGTATGTCTCCTCGGCCGGGGACCAGCCGTCGCTGCTGCCGTACCCGGGATGCTGGAAGCGCTAACTTCGTCGGCGCCGATCATCGTCCTTGCTTCCGGAACTGCTACGTCGCGGCTGGCGACTCGTGCGTTTCAAGACGCGCCACTGGTTCCGATGGCGGAGCCGGTAACGAAATGGGCCGTACGGGTACCAGACGCTAATTCTGTCGTGCCCATTGTCACTAGTGCACTAGTTCGGGCTGCTGCCGGATCCGGCGGCCCGGTCTTCGTAGAAATTCCCGACGGGCTGGGAGCCCCCAGCGATCCTCCCGTAGCACCCCCTGTAACACCATCGCGGGAGAGCCTCGCTGACCTACTCAACACTTCATCACGCACCCTGGTCCTTTTAGGCGGCGGGGCGAGGTCTGCCGGGTGTATTGCAGCTTATCTCGAGCTTGCCGAAAGTCTTGACGCCGCTGTCCTCACCACGGCGTCCGGGCGAGGCTCGTTCCCCGAATCCAACAACCGCTACCTAGGACTATCAGGCCTCTACATGATGCCGCAGACAGCTGATCTGGTTGCAACAGCGGATCTAGTGATCGTTCTGGGCAGCAGGCTGGAGGAAACGGCAGTCATGGGTCTTCCCACTCACGCCCCGTGGCTCCAAATTAATGTCGCTGTTGAGGACGTTGACTTTTCCAGGTCGGGGCAATATCTGGAACTACCCGTGCAGCGGCTGGGGGAACTGACCTCACAAATCACGACCAAGTTCCCGTCAGGGCACCTTTCGACATGGAGTGGGGAGATCAATTCCGTCCGGGAGGTTCTTCGCCTGACCGGCACCTCGTGGGCCGGCTCCCGTTGTGTCGAGACACTGACGGCGCTTGCAAAGGGCATGCCGTCCGATGCCATCGTCGTCCACGAGAACGGGCTGCACGATATATGGAGTTATCTCGTACCATTCTTTTCCCTCGGTGACGGCATCAAGTCTGTCGTCCCGTCGGAGCAGACGACACTGGGCTTTGGAGTCGCGGCAGCGGCGGGTATCGCCGCTGACTCCGGAAAGGTTGTCGTTTGTATTGGCGGTGACGGGGCCTTTGACTCCTTCTCGCCCGATCTGTCCTTTCTGATCCGGAATGAGTTATCCCTCATGTACGTCATTTTTGATGACGGCGGGTTCGGCTGGCTCGACCGTCAAGCCCGCCAAGAAGGGGCCAAAATACGTTTTGTTGAAACGCCGGGGAGCACCCTTTCCCGGTCTGCGAATGCGGGCGACGGCGGGCGGCTCTGCTTCCAAACCGTCGAAGCGACGGATGACGTTGCCGCAGCAATCAGTTTTGGGATGGAGCGTGCACGCGACGGCAAAGTCACAGTGTTGAGGATCATCTGCACGGAAGACGACATTCCACCCGTGCTGCAGAACCCTGGCCAGGTCGTAGCATGACAGGTTCCGGACGTGCCACGCCTGGTGCGAGAACCCAACTGACTGGCCTTAACATGCCCTTGGAAGCCCACAATATCGATGCCTCCATCGGCCGCAATCAAGTTCTGTATGACGTCAGTCTCAGCGTAAAAGCGGGTGAGATACTGGTAATGCTAGGCCCCAACGGAGCAGGGAAGAGCACTTTCGTTCAAGTGGCTGCCGGGCTGCACTTTCCCGATACCGGAATAGTGCGAGTGGGCGGCCAAGACATATTCTCACCAGCCGGCGGACGACTGGCACGGCAGAAACTTGGAGTTGCACGACAAGAGCTGACACTTGAGCCCCGGCTCACGGCTCGTGAAACCTTAGAACTGTCCTGCGCACTTACCCACATTCCCAGGCGCACTCGTGCAAAACGGGTACGCTACCTGCTGGACGCGTTCAACCTAGGCTCATCTGCCGACATCCCTAACGCCCGGCTTTCGGGCGGGATGAAACGCAAACTCGACCTTGCCGCGTCGCTGGCAGCCGAACCTGAACTGATACTCCTGGATGAGCCGACTAACGGAGTAGACGTCGGGGCTCGGGACGTGTTGTGGACTCTACTGCGCGATTTGGTCTACTCAGGAACTGCGGTGCTGTTAACCACCCATCACCTTGAAGAAGCTTCCGTGCTCGCCGACAGGGCAGTGTTCCTACGATCAGGACGCATCATCGCCGAGGGATCCCTCGATATCATGCGGTCACTCATAGGAACACGCACCCTCACAGGATCCGCCCAACCATCTGAGCTGTTTGGATTTCGGGACGCGCTTATTACGAAAGGGGTGTCCGACAGTCACGTTCAAGTCCTTGGATCAGAAGTACAGGTTACGGACGCCACGACCACGACGATGAACCTAGTGTTGCAGGCGGCCACGGAACTCGGTGTTGAATTTCAGTCACTGCGTCTTGAAGCCCCGTCCCTCGATCAAGTTTTTCTCACCCTCAGCGAAGAAGAAGAAAGTAAGCGCAGTGCATGAGCTCACCCAAAACCGGCCGTTATCGGCAGCGGCCGTTGTTGCCCACGACGGATTAGCGTTCGCTAAAGCCGACCTGCAAGTTCTCCGTCGTTCCCCTGAGCGTCTCGCCTTGGCTTCAGTGCAACCCGTTCTTATCCTGCTGTTCCTCGTTGTTCTCCTCGGCGGATCAATAGAAGTCCCGGGCCAAAGCTACCTGGAGTTCTTACTGCCTGGGGTGGTTCTCCAGTCGGTACTTCTTTTATCTGCAACCACAGCGGCGTCGGTGGCATTCGCCCGACAATCCGGCACCCTCCAGCGCTATCGAGTGCTCCCGATATCACTGTCAAGCTATTTCCTAGGACGTGCCGTCTCAGAGTGCGTGATCACGGTCCTAGCAACCGGCTTTCTCATCATCACTGGGGTCATTCTCGGCTGGCGCCCTCACGCCAGCCCCGGGCAGGCATTACTGTCGGTGGTAATCATTCTGATGCTGTCAATCACTTCGACCCTGATAGGGATAGCCGTCGGGTTATTAGTGTCCAGTACAGAATCCGCCGCACAAGTCGCCGTACTCCTCACGACACCTCCCGCTTTTCTGTCCACCATGATGGTGACCCAAGAAGCGCTTCCTGACTGGCTGCAGCCCATTGTTCATTACAACCCAGTCTCCACCGTGCTGAATCTCCTCCGGGACGCGCTCTCAGGCGGAAAGTCCCTGACGGTCTCGCACACCTGGGATGCGGCCTACAGCACTGCCTGGATGCTAGCCCTGGTCACCCTGACAGTTTTCCTCTCAACATCGAAGCTGAGGCAGATGAGCACGACCGTAATCGGGGCCAATTGATGAACGACCTGCTGCTGCACATGCAGATGGACACGGCTTACTTCGCACCACCGCGCTTCCGAGTTAACGAGCACGACTCATACTTCATTCACCGGCGCTCCCTCCCGCCAGGATGGGCAAGGAAACACACCACCACCTCGCCGTGGGTTGTCGCTGAACCTGCTAACAACTCCATCCCGGAACAAGGCTGGAAAGTTCATGTCTCCGCGTCCAGGGGGAACGCCGACCAGATCTCCCGGTTGGTCACCGAAGAATGCTTAGAACGCAACTTGCCCTTCAAGTACATGCCCTCGGATGACGTGTTCGTGAGCATGAATGCGAAGTACGCGGACCGTTCCAGCAGCGGAAAACTCATAACGATCTACCCAAACGGCCCTCAAGACGCCGACCACATTATCGAGATCCTGGTCGGCAAACTCAGGGACATGAAGGCGCCAACAATTTTGACCGATCTGCAGATCGCGGAATCCCCGGTCCACGTCCGGTACGGGGCGTTTACCCGCCAGGTCGTCGGTCTGCCCGACGGATATGACGCCTACGCACTACGAACCGCACAAGGTGCACTGGTCCAAGACCGCAGAGAACTCAGATTTCGTCTGCCTGAAGGCGTCCAAGCGCCGCTTGCAGTCGAGAAGGAACTAGCCGCCCGGGCCGAGCGCGCTGCCGACCGGGTACTCCCTTACAGCGAGTTCAAATCCCTCCACTACTCCAACGCCGGAGGAGTGTATCGTGCCACCGCAAAAGACGGCGGCCCGGTAATCCTCAAGGAAGGCCGGAAGCTCACCGGGCTCACTGCGGACGGATCCGACGGGGCAGAACGAGTCCAGCAGGAGCGCTGGGCGCTCGAGCAGTTGGACGATGTAGCCGGTATCCCCAAACTCCTCGGGTGGCACGATTTCCCTGACCGTGTATTCCTTGTGGAACAGTTCCTGCCCGGCAGCCGAGCCATTGAATGGGTCGCTGCAACCCACCCCGCTTCGAAACCGAATCCGTCGAGCAAAGACTACGAGGCTTACGCCAACCGTGTGCAGCAGATAATTCTCCGCCTCAGCGAGATTCTCGATGCCTTTCACGCAAGGGACCTCGTGTACGGAGACCTTCACCCGGCAAACCTGCTTATCCAAAACGACGACGCTGTGAAACTGGTCGATTTTGAAAGCGTAGTCTCCGCAAACGAGGACAACATCGTAGCGTTTCCATACGTCCAAGGCTTCGGCACGTACGGCACAACGGGCGCCGCGGCCGATCGAGTCCGTCTGGCCTTGGTGCACCTGTGGTTCCTCACCGCCAACAACGCGATCTGGGAGTTCTCATCTCAAACCTTGCAGAGGGACATTCTGGGGGCCACGGATCGCTTCAGCCTCGGTTCTGCGACCTTCGAACCCCTTTCAAACCTCGTCAGCGCCCATTCCGCCGGCTCAACACCCGGACCAAAAGTCCGGGAAAAAATAGCGCTTTTACCTGATGACCTTTCAGTCGAGGATCTCCTCACCGGAGCACGGACCGCAATTCTGGAGCATGCCGACCCGTCAAACCCGAACTGGCTGCTGCCCGTCACGCCTGGCGGGCTGCCCTGGAGTCTCGGAAAGGGAGCCGCTGGAGCAGTATGGTTGCTCAACGGGCGTGTCCCACAGACAAAACTCGAACCCCTCATCGACTGGCTAGAAAAAACCTCTGTCAATTCTGATCGACGAGTTCCGGGTTTATTCTCGGGCTATTCCGGCGCCGCCCTTGTCTTAAACGACTTCGGCCGAACTTCCGCCGCCACCAGCCTTCTTCAACGTTCGGTGTCCCAGGCTCACGGGCTTAACAATCCGGACCTCTACGCAGGACTGTCCGGCATTGGACTCTCCTGCTTGCGGCTGGGGGACAGCGACAGTGCCGTGGCCATGGGACTCAAAATTTCCAAGAGAGTACAACATGGTCCCCTCATAAGCCACGGGCTTATGTTTGGCTGCAGCGGCATTGCCCTCTTCCTCATTCGCCTGTTCGAACAAACAGCAGATGAGGTCTGGCTGGACCTCGCATCCATGCTGATAAACGAGGACGTGAAGGTCTTGAGAGAGGTCGATGGAGGCATCGTCCTCCTCGATGCCGGCAATGGAAAACTCCTGCCAAGCCTGGCAGGAGGTTCTCTAGGGGTAGGCGTTGCCCTTCAGTCGCTACACCGACATCGCCCGTCGGACGACATAGAGGCGCTACTTCAGAGGACAGACGCCACATGCCTTGATGGTCTATGGGCGACCCAAGGATTGTTCTCGGGACGAAGTGGCGCCGTGGCCTACCTCAACGGCGGCCGGCTGATAGAGGATACCGCCGACCAGTTGCTCGAACGCAACGTAGCCGCACTGCGTCAGCGGTTCATGCTCATCGACGGGCGGGTGTCGTTCCCCGGAAAATTGCAGCTCAGATTTTCTTGTGACCTCGAAGAAGGACTAGCCGGCGCTATTTTCGCGCTAGACCAAGCCAACCGCGGGAGACATGAACCGATACCCTTTCTTGCGCCAATCCCAGTGGCCCAAAGCGGGACACGATGACAGAACTGACTGCGGCGGGTCGGCCGTCCGCAGTACACAAGGCACTCATAAAAGCACAACAACCGCTTACGAGTTTGAAAAAGGTACTCCCAATGACTGAATCCCATGTCAGGTTGCGGCCGTTCAAGAACGGTGACCTCACGCATATCACGCAGTGGTTTGATGGCAGGGTAGGGACATTCGCCAGCGGTGTCACTCATAATCCGACTGTCGACGAGTTGGCACCGTCCGTTGCTGAAGGGCGCGACGCGAGAATTGTGGAAACTGACAACAATGAAATTGTCGGTGTTGTGAGCTGGTCAAAATTGAGTTACGACGGGAATTTCCTTGTCGGAATCGCCCTCGCGCCCGAGCATGTGGGCACTGGATACGGTGCATTGTCGCTGGAACAGGTCCTAGCCTTCCTCTTTGACCAAATGCGAGCACATCGACTGGAGTTTCGAACGGCCGGCTACAATCACCACGTGCTCGGCATGATGACTACCGGATTTATCACCATCGAGGGAATTCTCCGCGACCACCTGTATGTCGATGGGAAATTTGAAGTGCTGGTGATAGGCAGCATATTGGAACACGAGTACCGAGCGCAGATTGCGGCAGGAAAGGTTCTGCCAGTCTCTCATTTCAACGAGGAAGACCGCCGAAAAAGCGCAAAATCCCTGCATCGGATCCTCAATTCCGACCGGGTGCCCAAGTCCTGGTAATGGGCGCTCGTCTAAGGCGCGATATCCTAAGGCGAGTTATCACATACCTGAATTGAAGCCAGGTCAGGAAACACCTGCTGATTGATGATAAACAGTTAATGCTGCCCGTGACTAGAGATCTCATGGGTAAATTGTCGTGCGCACCAATAGAAATGCATTGATAACAATTTTGACACTCTGGCATCAATCCTCGCATTTATCCAAACCATCTATTATGCTCATTTTGTTGTCATCTCATGGGAGGTAGCGAAGCATTATCGGCTCACGGTCCCAGCGGTACACAACAAGTAAATTTCCGATGACTCAGAAGGGGGGTATGCAAACATGGACATCAACGAAATTCACGAAATTGAAACGGTTGAGGTGGCTTCCGATCTTGTGATGGCGAGCTTCACCAGCTTCAGCTGCTAAAGCACGCAAAGAGGGAGCTGGGCTTGACCCGTAACGACGTCAAGCCCAGCTCCTGCTTGAGGAACAGAGTAGACGGCATCAGGAATGACTTTGAGCATCCCAACAAACGGGTGGCCACACGCCCTAGGAACACGTGAAGGCTCCGGCTCCGTCGTTCCGACGGAAGCACCATACTGCACTACACCATCGCTGGGTCCGTCGGGGCTGGCGTTCCTGTCCGGAGGGGACGCCTGGGGTGTCTCCCCTGAGGGCGGCGAAGCGCAACCCATCGATTTTGGTGGGAGCGAGGTCACGGCCCTGCTGAGCAGTAGCTTGTCCCCAGCCTTGGTCGCGACTACCCACGGCGGCGGGGCCCACCAGCTAGTACTCAAACAAAACTGGACGGGTGAGGCGAAAGTCGTCCATTCCCAGAGTCGGCCAATACACATAGCCGGATGGGTTTCAAGAACGACACTGTTACTGACCTTCGAGCCCATTCCAGGGCTTGCAGCCAAAAGCGCGTTCGAGCTGGATGTGGCGACAGGACTACGAACAGACTCCAAATGGGCACCAGTCACGTCAATTAGTTGCGCTGAAGGGTTACTCGTATGTTCGGCCACCAGCGTTCTTCCCGCTGAATTCAGCGGCTACCGAGGTGGCGCCTCGGGCGCCCTTTGGGCAGGTACCAGTCCAGGTCATCTGACACAGCTGACAACCGGTAGCGGCAACCCCTCCTCCGCGGTCGCTCTGGCCGGTCGAATCTGGTACGTGGACGACCCGGATGGATACACCAATGTCTACTCCCGATCGATGGACTCCACCGCCGTCACGAAGCACACGGACTTCAGGCTACGGGGAGTTCGTGATCTGAAAGGTGGCCCTCAAAGGCTGGTTTTTGAATCTGAAGGAGTCGTGTGGATCATCGAGGTGGCCAGCGGCCAAGTACGGCCCATAGACGTATGGCTTCCGCCTTCACCCACAGCTTCGGCGCCAGAGATCCGGGTCGTACCTAAATGTGCAGACTTGGTGAAAGCCTGCGAGAGCACCGGCAATATAGGAGTGCTACGAAGCGGGCGCCTGGACTTCCATGAACCAAACGGCACATTCATACATAGCTTTCCTCAGAAATATGGCCACGTTCAGGCCTATAGCTGGGCAGCGGATGGGCGCATCCATATCGCCACAAGTACTGACATGGCCAGCCAGCTGCACCTGTGGGACCCTGCCGCCATCACTCGCAGCCTCCTTAATCCCCCCGATCCTATGGACTTCCGTATTGAAGCACTTGCGTCACACTCGGGAGGTCTCGCCATAGCCACATCGTTGTCAGAAGTACTCAGCCTTGAGTTAAGCGGCAATCACGTCAGCGGTGGATTCAAAGTACTTGACCGCGGAGCAGCTCTACGGATCACGGACCTCCACGCCGATCCCGCCCACCCCTATGTTGCCTGGGTCAAGCAAGACAATTACTCATCAAAAAAGATTGTCGTGGTCAATCCAGCCACAGACGAACGCGGGGTGATCAATCCCGCCGGCCAGATTCTACAAGGCCCGATAATCGCGCCGGCGGGAAACGAACTGTACTTCCTGGCGCGTCCGACAAGCCCAATTTCCGGAACAGCTGCCCCCTCTCTGTCCGAACCGGTTCTATGCGCTGTACAGCTCAGCACCTCTTCGGGCCAGTGTTTGCTCTCCCCAGACGTACGGGTCCTTGCTCGCCGCCTTACAGGTGTCTTGTCGCTGACTCGAACTCGCGGTGGAATCGCAGCGGTGACTCGTTCAGCAGTGCACATGGTGTGGCCTCACCGGGAACAGCCCTTCCATAAGGGCGAAAAGTTTCTGGGAGACGCATCAACAATTGCTTTCGCACATGAGAACGAGACAGCGGTACTCGGGCGTAGTCCCGTAAGACTCAAGGCCGACGTACCCGCCTGGGGCACCCAAAGGGATAAGCAAGGACTCCTGGACGAGGTCATTCATATCGCCCGTTGCTACGCATTGCACGGAGCTGACAAGGAGTGGCCTGGTCCAGCGGCAATGAAAAGATATCAATCGAGTGTCGCCCGGAGTAAGACACTGCCCGATCTGGCTAAGGTGCTACGTCAATTACTAGGTGAGCTCGGTCTGTCGCACACCGCGATACTGGACCAGAGCCCTGCTGCTTCCAACTTCATCGATGACCGCACAATAGATTGCGTGAGCTTCTTCGACGGTTCTCGACGATGGGTGACACAGGGGGCTCTTACTGACGCTACCGTGCACCCTCCCGTCCAGATATCCGCTGTAAACGGTGCAGTGGTTCCCGCAGGGGTTGATCCCTACTCAGTGGTCTTGCCCGGGCCAGGTCCAGGGACCGTCACGCTTGTCATTCCTGGGGAGGGCAGCAAGGAGGTGTCTTTTTCCCACGCCTCCGAGTCAAACCAGTGGTACAACGACGAGATTGAGGAGTGCAGCGAACTTGTTTCCGCAGCAACGCAAGGCACGGCGCAGTACCTTCACTTGCCCGATGTGGCCGCCGCCGGCGTCCAAGCTGTTGAACAACTTTGCCGGGGCTGGAGTGAAAGAAGCACGCTGATTCTCGACCTGCGCTTCAATACTGGAGGGCCGTTCGCGGACTACCTCTCCGCCATCTTGCAGAACCTCTTCCGGCGACGGGCAATCATGGAACGTGGCAAAGAGCAGAATGCACTGCTGGGCGGTCCGTCCAGGGGAATCGTCCTCCTAAATGAGCGCACTGGCTCAGGTGGAGAAAATCTTGCTGCGTTACTTTCGCAGTCACCATTTGTCACCCTCGTCGGATCTCGAAGTTTCGGAGCAGGGACGGGATTTATGCGAACACACAAGCTGGGCGGTGGACTACTGATGACAGTGCCCGAATTTGAACTTAGTAGCTCACATGGGCAGGCACGTATAGAAAATCACGGCGTTGAACCCGACATCGAAATACCCAAAGCATCGAAATCTCAAAGACCTCTCGCGAACACTGATTTACTTCTCGCTGTTCAACACGTCGTAGAGGGGGAGATTACCGTGACTCAATACCGTGAAGTACGCTGAAACATAGTCCAGCTCCGGGACCGGGTCTGACCCGCCTGGCCCGTAAGGCTCATATGAAGGGTTTGGTTCACAAGATGCAACCTGACGTTTTGTCCGTACATAACCTTCGCAAGACCTTCGGTGTGGGAAGCGCCGCCTTCCACGCGCTGAAGGGTGTAAGTCTAAATATTGCCGAACGTGAAACGTTAGCCATTGTTGGTGCAAGCGGATCTGGTAAGTCGACCTTGCTTCACATGCTTGGCGGTTTAGATACACCCGACAGCGGCGAAGTCATATATCGAGGAGAGAATTTCGGCAAACTCAAGCAGACGGAGCGTAACAGAATACGAAATAAGGACTTCGGCTTCGTGTTCCAAAGCTTTTTCCTGGAGGCCAACTCCACCGTCCAGGAGAACGTGGAAATGCCTCTCATGATCGCCAAGGTCAAGAACCGACGGAAACGTGTTCTCGAGGCTTTGGACCGCTTGGGTCTCGCCGATCGCATCGATGATCGAGTAGCCGGTCTATCCGGCGGGCAAAAACAACGAGTCGCTATTGCCCGGGCAATGATAAACAAACCAGCCGTTATCTTCGCAGATGAGCCAACCGGAAGCCTGGACAGCAAAAACGGTGCTCTAGTTTCTGACCTTCTCTTCGAACTTAACGAACAGGACGACGCCGCCCTCGTAATAGTGACTCACAGTCATGAACTGGCATCCAGATGCAGCCGCGAAATAGCCATTTCGGACGGGATACTCAACCAACCGGCCCAACTAGCGGCACAAAAGGCAGCGCAGTGAACCCGATAGACCTCGTAAAGTATTCGCTAAAAAATGCAGTACGCCGTAAGGGCCGCGCTCTGCTGACCGTCGTCGCCGTGTTCATCGGCGCCTTCACGTTCACGGTAACGAGCGGCCTGGGCGCGGGAGTCAACAGCTACTTGGAGACACAGACTTCGTCACTCGGAGCAGAAAACACTGTACATGTCACAGCATCGGCTTCTACAGCACTTCTGAGTGAACGCCTCGACAAATACGATCCGGACCTAACTTCAGCGGTCGCCGGCACTAGCGCGGGGATACTCAGCGAAGACGATATCGCCAAGATCAGGTCCGCCGTCGGCGACGCTAGGGTGATAACGACAACCCAAACTAACCCGCAGTACATTCAAAAAATTAACGGGGACCGCTACCGCTTCGTATACAACGGCTATTGGCCGGAAAAGAAGGTCAGCCTACTTGCTGGAGAGCAACTCGACGACCGTCCCGGTAGCGAACCTGAGCTCATCCTCCCTTCATACGCCGTCGAGCCCTTGGGATTCGAGGACGCCGCAGCAGCCGTGGGTCAACCTGTCCTAGTAGGTGTTCTGGACGTCACCGGAACCATTCACGAAATCCGCGCCCGGGTAAGCGGTGTTCAGGAGCGATCGCTCATTGGTGGCAATCTGCCGTTCGGTAACGAGTCCTTCGACAGGCTCCTGCAGGATTTTTCTGCGAACGGAGCGCAATCCCATTCAGCACTCTGGTATCCATATGCCCTGGTAGTTAGTGACGACGTCAGCGAGACGGTAGAGGCACTGCGCGCGGAGGGATTCTCGGCAGCGACAGCTGCGCAGACGGTCGGCGACTACCGTTCCATCATGAACGGAGTCCTGTTGCTCCTTAACCTTCTCGCGTCGGTCGCCATTGGGGCTGCGATGTTCGGCATCGTAAATACCCTGCTCATGTCAGTTCAAGAGCGAACCAGGAGCATCGGCCTCTTCCGGGCGCTTGGACTGTCCAAAGCTCAAGTGTTCACTTCGGTGGCTCTGGAGGCATCAGTTCTGGGACTTCTCGGGAGCGTCCTGGCTGTTGGAGTGGGCGTTCTCGCTGGAATGACAGGGGGGCCCCTTCTCTTGGAAGCAGCCGCGTTAAGCCTTCCCGGGTTAGTACTCTTTCAGTTCAATGTGGGAGGCATCGCGTCCATCATCATAGGTGTCATGCTAGCCACCGTTTTGGCTGCAGCCCTTCCCGCAGCGAGAGCTTCTCGCTTGGAACCCATGGACGCGTTACGGGAGGAACACTAGCTTGCGGTTCAGCGTTGATTTACCGGGAATGGAGTGCTGTGAACGAAGTTGAGAAACGACCGATAGAACTACGGCTACCGCGCAATCGGCTTCTTATAGCAGCAACGGGATCCATTGGAGCTGCGCACTTGCCACAGTGGATATCGGCAATAAAAACTTGGTACCCCGAAGTTGATGTGCGCGTCGTGATCAGCCACAGCGCTAAGAAGTTTGTCTCCGCAGATTTTTTGACGCTGATCAGTGTTAATCCTGTACTGGGCCCGGATTGGCCAGAGTCGGCTACCACCGTTCCGCACCAGGACGCAGCCCAATGGGCGGACACAATTGTGGTCATGCCTGCAACGCTCAACTGTGTCTCCAAGCTCGCCAGCGGGATTGCTGACAGCCTGCTGCTTTCCATAGTGCAAAGTGCCGAATGTCCCGTCGTCATAGCCCCTTCCCTGCCGGGACAAGCCACAAGAAACCCCATCGTGCAGGAGAACATCAAAAGGTTGAAAGACAGCGGGTTCTTTGTCCTGGGTACCGTGACCAAGCCCGCTGCAAGCACAGGCATGGATTCCCCTGGGGCAATGACGTCTCTGCCGACCATATTGTCGGAGGTAGCTCGCGTAAACTTAAAAGGATCTGCACCCACCCCAACCGCTGAACGAAACTAGTATTCTACGTCGATAGGTCCTGCATAATGCTGTTCGCCATAATCGCTGCCGAAGTCGCCTTCTGGCTGGTCATTGTCCTAGGGCTCGCAGCCCGATACGCTCTACAGCGGCGTACACTCGGCGCGATACTGCTGGCGTGCTCACCGATCATCGATGTGGCCCTTCTCATGTTCATCGTGGTTGACCTGCGCGCAGGAGCCGAACCACATTGGACTCACGGTCTTGGTGCCATCTACCTCGGATTCTCCGTAGTGTACGGGCGGCGATTGGTGGGCTGGGCAGACCAGCGGTTTGCGGCAAGATACGGGGAGGACCGCCCAAAGAAAGCCCGTCTTTACGGAGCGGACAAGGTCCTTCGCGAGTGGCGCGAGACCGGACTGTGGTGGCTAGCGTGTGCTTTGTCCATCGCTGTCCTCCTGCTGTGCATTTCACTGGTTGGAGGACCTGCATCCGCCGGTACTCTCGTCGACTGGATCTGGCGACTGGCGGTAGTAGCTGCCGTCGCGCCGATAGTACCTGTCACCTATATGCTTTGGCCCGCAAAGCCACCCCGCGAAGCACCAGCCGCCTCAAACCACAGTCGACCGAACTAAAAGCAGGCCGAGCAATCCGCGTCCTGCGCTCCCGTGCCGACGACCTCGTTACGCCGCGAAGAAACACACACGACCACTGCAACAAGCACCACAAACGTCTAAGACCCAATCGGAAGCAAAGTGAGCTTATGGGACAGCTGGATAACAAAACCGCCATAGTCACCGGATCCTCCCGCGGCATCGGTGCGGACGTAGCAAAAAACCTGGCTCGTAAAGGCGCGGCCGTCGTGGTCAATTACCGACAGAAGGCACCCCGCGCCGGCAGTGTCGTTCAAGGCATCGAGGCCGTCGGCGGTCGGGCCGTAGCAGTTGGTGCCGACCTCACCACCCAGGAAGGTATCCAAGAACTGACCAGCGCCGCAATAGACAATTTTGGTTCCTTGGACATCTTGGTACTAAACGCCTCGGGGGGAATGGAACCGGGCGTCGGCGAAGACTACGCGCTCAAACTCAACCGCGACGCCCAGATCAGCATGCTCAACGCTGCGGTGCCTCTAATGAGAGAAGGATCGCGCGTGGTGTACGTGACCAGTCACCAAGCGCATTTCATCAACACAGTCCCCACCACGCCGGATTACGAGCGTGTCGCCCTCAGTAAACGCGCCGGTGAAGATGCTTTGAGGCAGCTGATCCCCACGTTGATGGAAAAAGGAATCACTGTGGTGGTCGTCTCCGGAGATGTGATTGAAGGCACCATAATGACCCTTCTGCTTGAGCGTTCCGCCCCTGGCGCCATAGAAGCCCGCCGCAAGGAGGCCGGAAAGCTGTACTCTGCGGAAGAATTCGCCGAGATAGTCGCTGGAATGGTGACTGCCGACGTCGAGTCCGGCCACACCGAGTACGCCGGCGGGGCTGATTACTATGGCAGAGGCTAAAGGCCGAGTGAGTTTCCAACCATCGTCGCAACCGCGGCTTAGAAGTTGAAGGTGACAGCATGCGCGCGACTCGGCCGGTACCCTGGGACAATGACTCTGTTTAAGACAGAGGCCGCCCGGCAGCTGCGCAGCCAGGGCAAAACTCGTGACGGCCCGGCAAGATACAGGCAGGCCTACTTACGGTCGCCGGTGCCAGACTATTCATAAATGCGCTTTGGCCCTGAATAGAAGCCTGCAGGATGCTTCCTGTTATTAGGGCCTGGTTCTAGAGCTCTCCCGGAGGACGACAGGCTGCAAGCCATGTAGCTAAGCCAATGCCCGCATACGGTTGGGCTATGTCCACACCAAACAAGCCACCAACGAATCCTTCTCCGGCTGGACAAGAACCTTCACCGACCCACGGCTCTGTGCCGCGATCGTGGACCGGCTGACATTCAACGGCGCCATCATCGAGACCGGCACCGACTCCTATCGTCTCGCCCACACGATGACTCAACAAAGCGGTTAAGCAGCCCTCAACCCAGGGAGCTACTACTTTCGCCGGTCCCGTACTCCAACGACGGCGCAGGCAGCGGGACGCCTACTGCGGCTGGCCGGCTCGGTAATCTCTGAGCGCATCTTCTCTGATCCACTTTCTGGTCAAGAAGGCGTCCAAAACGAGAGACACCGGGAAGGCGATCCAGAAAATCCACAGAGGTACGAGGCCCGCAAAAACCAATGCCATGACTACAAGGATCACCCCAGTAGAAGCATAGTTGTAGATACGCCGCCCGGGAGTAGCTGTTCGCGCCTCTTGTGTTTCACGGAAGTAATTCAGCATGGCGCCCCCAAAAAATGCATCAGCAGTATGAACCGTCCCGGGAATCATGCCGCCTGTTTGTTGGCGACATCGTCGGGTAACGGGCCGGTTTGTAGATCATAATATGTTTGCTCATATTCCTCTGGCGTCTGGTGATCCAGGGCGGAATGCAGGCGTTCGTTGTTGTACCAGTGGACCCACTCGAAGACGATCTCCATGACGTCGGTTTCGGTCTTCAACGCCCCGCTGCGGAAGGGTGAATCCTTTGCGACGGCCTCGTTCTTGAAGAGCCCCATCACGGTCTCGGCGGCTGCGTTGTCATAGGCGTCGCCCACGCTGCCAATGGAGGGCTGGAGTGCTTCCAGGGCCAGTGTGTCGGTGTAGCGGATGGAGGTGTACTGGCCGTATTCAACCGGTCGAAGCAACAGCTCCTTGTTGCAGTGATTTTAGCCGGTCTGCGAAGGCCTCCGCTGGAGTACGCCATTTCAGGATGCGGCGCGGCCGGTTGTTGATGGTGTCGGCGACGGCTTGGATTTCGGGCAGGCTCCAGCGTGAGATGTCAGTGCCTTTCGGAAAGTACTGCCGGAGCAGCCCGTTTAGGTGTTCGTTGCTTCCGCGCTGCCAAGGGCTTTTCGCATCGGCAAAGTAAACCGGCAATCCGATTTCCTGCGTTAGAAGCGCGTGCGCTGACATCTCCTTCCCGCGGTCCCAGGTCAGCGAGCGGCGTAGGTCCACCGGGAGCGCATCGAAGATCCGGACGAGGGCGTCCTTCATCGTGACCGCCCCATAGCCAGCTAATGCAGGCCCATTCTTTACCGGCTTGATCAGCCCGTATCCCGTCTGCCGAGGCAGATGCACGAGCATGGCGAAACGCGTCGTACGGTCGACCAAAGTCGCGATCGCTGACCGGTTGAGACCAATAATCAGATCCCCCTCGGCGGGCGCGTCGTTCGGCGTGCCACTGCGCCGTTGACGCCTTGTAGTCCAACCGATACGTTCTCGTCGACGCGTTTCGGCGCAGCTCCCGCGAGATCGTAGACGGGCTTCGGCCCAGCCGACGAGCTATTTCCCGCACACCGCAGCCCTGCGCCCGCCACAGCGCAATGTCCTCCCGGTTGCTCGAGGAAAGGTACCGCCCGGACAGTTTCGGGGTCAGCTGAGGATTCACTCCGCCAGCGTGCAGGAACCAGCGATGTGCGACGGGCTCTGACACGCCCGCCGCAACGCCGGCATCCCGAGTCTTCACACCCGAGGCGATGGCCACCCAGAACCGCACCCGGTCCTCACGCCACGCCACCGAGGGCCGACCCGGCGAAGGGATCTGCCCTCGATATGCCCGGACCTGCTTCTGACGATTTTTCGACCGCATCCAACACCTCCATGATCAGGTGTTGCTTCGACCGGTTGAATACGGCCTGAGAGCCGGCATCGGAATGGTGGATCAGTCCCGCCAGCACGGACCGGCCGGTGTGTTGGCGCCGCCACAGCGCCATCCGCAGGCAATGCTCGACGAACGCCGTGTCCTTGATCGTGGACGTCTCCCACCCCACGATTGAGCGGGAATACAGGTCGATGACCAAGGCAACGTAGACGAATCCGGAGTAGACCGGCACGTAGGTGAAATCAGTCACCCAGATCTGGTTCGGGGCCGGGGAGGTGAAGTCCCGGTTCAGCAGGTCGCCGGCGCGGCGGCCGTCCTTGCCAGGGATTGGGGTGCGGATCTTGCGGCCTCGGACGAGGCCGTTCATGCCCTCTTCGCGCATGAGCCGGTCCACGGCGTGTTTGGAAGCTTCGGGGAAGCCGTTACGGCGAAGCCACTCCGTCATTTTCCGCCGCCCGTAGATGATCTCGGGCCGGGGGCGTCCCTTCGCATCGGGGACTTTCAAGCTGCGCAGCGCGTCGGTGACGCGTGCGTCTTCGATGGTGCGCAGGGCCGGCAGGCGTTTCTTCCACGCGCGGTAGGTTCGTGCGGCGACCTGCACGCCCTGCTCCCGCAGGACGGCACAGATCGACTCGACCGCACAACCAACAGCGCGCATTTTGTCGATGAATCAACAGATCAGCGGCGGCGAGGGTCGAGCTCCCTCGCGAAGAAAATCGAAGCCTGTTTGAGGATCTCGTTGGACCCCTTCAAGTCCCGCACTTCAGCCCGGAGCCGCTTGATTTCCTCCAACTCATCACTGCTTGGTCCGGACTTCTCGCCGGCATCAACTTGGGCCTGGACAACCCAGCGGCGCAGCAATTCAGGGCCGACCCCGAGCTTTGGCGCCAGCGCCTTGCAGGCAGCATAGACATTCTCAGAAGGATTTGGCCTGACTACGAGGACTTACCTCGGGATGTGGTTGGCTACCACGTCCAGCGCAGATCGATTTCGCTCCTGATTCAGCCCGACGTTTCGCCGGTGTCAAACGCTGTCGGGACCTTCCTCGGCAAACTCGGCGCGAAGAACGCGGAAGCAACGGTAGTGCCTATAGGAGCAGCTTCGGGTGGGCCTGGGCTTATCGAAGGCATTGACCCTTTCGCAAAGCTCCTCGGCCATGTGGGTACGTTCGTCAAGTTTGTGCTGGCCTGGCGGGCGCGAGTGGCAACACTGGCACGTAAACGGCTGCGCCCGCCCGTAACGGTGCCACTTCTTGCTGATCACGTCCCGTTGCGACGTCAAACGGCCACCGCATATTACGACACTGCCTCGCTGATCGTCACGTTCCTACCCGAGCTATTGCGGAGTTGCAGGAGTCACATCCATCGTTCAACATCTCGATCCACGTCAGGGCCCGAGGCGTGAAGGCGGAACGCGTGGACATTCAGGTTGGCAATGGATTGGAGCTGACTGACCAGCATGTCATGAAGATTCTGAAGTGGCTCAGCGGGGACTTGAATTCCATAACCGTCCGACACGGGGAGAACTGGTTGTCATTTCCGGCTGTCAAACAGATCCACGGAAGGGCTTTCACTGCCCGTCAGTTTTCTGGAAAGGCCATGATGGGTGGGGAATAGACCTCCTGCGCCGTTCATTCCCGCCCGGTCGCCATAGCACCTTTGATCGCTCATCGGTCATAACCTTTTTGCTAGACCGCTTAGACCCGGCATGGGAAGGAGTTTCCTTCTCGGGCTTGTTCATGAGTAACTCGGTATCGGAGCGGCAGGCTGCAGAACCTCGCCACCTGCGCGCCCGGGCGCTCGGAATCACGATGATTACAGTCGCGATCATTCTCACCCAAGGGGATGACACATTCCCTGCCTTTCACCTCCAGTGGGCCGGATCCGTCACCAACTTGTTGGAACCTCGGCGTCGCGAAGTGCTTCACTACTTGGCGGGGATAACCCACTCCCATTGCGTCCGCCCGCCGGTGCCGTAAGCAAGAATGCCGGCGGTAGCGGGAACATCGAAGACGAGCTTTCCTGTTACTTTCTCGCCCGGACCGACGCGGGCCGGGATCATCTCAGCCTCCGGCAGGCACCCATAGGAGTTGCCCCCGAGGTCGGCGTTGAACGTAGTTCCATTTGCTGCGATGAACTTCCAGTTCGGGGACTGCATCATGATCATGTCGTCTGCCAGCGCGGGGAAAGTTTCCAAGGTCACTGTGGCCGCCAAGTAGTGTCCGTTCTTTGCTGGCCGAGCATAAGGTTCAGTGCATTCGACCGGGTCAATGGCAGTGAGAGCGAATTCTGCCGCCTTAGTCGTGCCGTCGACGGACGTGAAGCCAGCAGCCTGGCCAATCTCCTTGATCAGGTTACCGCGCACACTTTTGGGAGCCGCTGACTGAGAGGGCGTCGCGGGCGCGGAGGATGTGACTACAGGTTCGACGGATGGAACTGAAGGCTGCGTTGAGGCCGCTGGTGTCGAGCAGCCGGTTGCAACAAGGGCAACAAGGCCGAGCGGAGCGATGAGTGTTTTCAAGTGTTTCCCCCATAAACGGTGCTAGTGATAGTTGCACAGTAATCCGACATAGTAGATGTAAGAAATCGGAGCGGGGGTATATGTGCTTGTTATGTCTCGGGCCTGCCAGAATCACGGTGGCACGTCCTCAAATGTGGACTGCGCCAAGGTTGCTTAGCCTGCCCAGTCTTTGCGATTAGGAGCCAGCTTCGCCGGATCTAGAGTTTCTTGTCTCTCGGTCGACCGTACTTTGCATTGCCCGGCGCCCACCGCGGTAAGGAATGCTGACAGCCGGCCGATCCGCCGTTACTAGCAAATCCGCTACATTGCACCCCAAAACGGAAGCGATATCCCAAAGTCGCTCGTACGCCACGCTCTTTTTGCCCCACTCGATCCCAATGATCATGTTGCGGCTAAGGCCGGATTCCAAGGCCAGGGACTCTTGTGAGAGGCCCTCTTCCAAGCGGAGCTGCCGGATTCGCGCCCCGACCATAACCCGGCGTTCCGCCCATCGGAGCGTCTGCTCCTCGGAGGACTGATGCGGGCGAGTGGGCATGAATCAATGCCAACCAATAATGTCAGTCTTGTCTGCTCTACTAGTGATACATGCACAGCGGGGAGCAGGAGGCGCATACTCATGAGCGTTAGCAGGGGCAGCAGCGAAGCTGCATCGGGGAACACGGGGGGTGGAGCGCGTTGGCCGGCAGGGGCGGGTCCTGAACCGAAGGCCCCGTTCGGAGCCCGCCGCTGTGTCGGCCCCGGCAGGCAGGGGGAACAATTTTGCGGCAAACCAACCGGCACCAAAACCGCTGATCTTTGTCGCTCCCACAAATTGCAACAAGAGAAGAACGGCAATTTGCGGCCGCTGAGGACCAGGACGTCAAAGTCCACATGCATCGGTCCGGGGCGGGACGGGGGCCTTTGCGGCCGACGTGTATCAAGCCGCCCCCTCGGCCAGGATGCAGGTACCTGCAGGACCCACAGCGAACAGCTGAAGCGGCGAGGCCACATGAGCCCGATCGAGCCACGCCTACCCCCACTTACGGGTACATGCAACGGCCCTGGGCGAGACGGGGAGGAGCTCTGTGGACGCCCCGCGGAAGCCCGGGACACTCTTCTGTGTTCACCTCACGACAGGCAGAAGAAGAACGGAGTCCTGAAGCCCATCCGAAAGGTCAACACCCCAGACAGCTCATGCATTGGACCCGGGTCCAATGGGGCCCTGTGCGGCCGTCCCTCGAAGAACAAGTCGCACAGCCTGTGTGGAAGCCACAATTCACAACGCTGTCGTGGTACCGAGCTGGCACCGCTGAAGCAGGTGCGGAAGCGGGGAGAGGTAGCACGCTGCAGCTTTCCAGGGTGCCGGTATAACGATGCCCCCGGTGGCGAGGGCTACTGCCACCACCACTGGCGGCAACTACAAAGCCATCAGACTCTTGCGCCACTTCAATGGAAATCCAACCGGGGAAGATCCGTGCTTGACCGGGACGCATTCGGCAACAAGCTATGCACATCGTGTCGCGAATGGAAGCCGGAATCAGACTTCAGCAAGCAGTCATCCGCCACAGACGGCCTCAACTACTTGTGCCAGCGCTGCCAAGCCTCGAATCGAATGAAAGCGAAGTACGGTATCGACTTAGACCGCTACGAAGCCCTTCTGGCATTCCAGGAAGGTACGTGTGCGGTCTGCCCCAGACCGCTGACGACGAGCCGGCGCTTGGCCATAGATCATGACCATGCCTGCTGTCCTGGCGAAGCCTCATGCGGTAACTGCATTCGTGGACTGCTGTGCCCGAACTGCAATAGGGGTCTTGGCCTCTTCCAAGACAGCGCAACCTTCATGATGCGCGGGGCCAAATACCTTTTGCTGAACGCGGCAGTGGTGAAAGTCTTACTTGAAAAGTAGGACCAGCCTTTCAGGTGGCTACCCAACTCGACCTGCGACTCTTGCTTGCTGCAATGACAGTCGCAAGGTAAGTTGCGAACGCTCAAGGCTCGAGGGGCCAGCGCGCCTCATAAAGCGGGTCCAAGCTGCTATAGACAGGAAAATTGACACCGTGGAATCTGGCCCGGCTTCCGGCCCGTCTGCGGCACGGCGTCGTCAAGAATACGTCGCACAGGGCCTCCAAGGGGGTGTGCCCCTCAATGATGAACACGTTGTACTACTTACAGCTTCAGCAGCGGTCGGGTCCCGGTCGCTGCTGCCTGTTGTGGTCTGCTGGATCGCGTCGGTTTGTTGCAGGCGTTTTGGCATTTACTTCGATGAACTGGAGCTTGGAGCGGCTTGTGCCGCCCTGTATCCAGGCTCGAAGTTTCTCGTAAGCGCGGGATACATCTCGTTGTCATAGTCTCGGTTTCCCTTCCAGTACTGCGACCGGTTTTGGGCCGTTATATCTGGCGCCGTACCTTCGGCCGTCACCTGCGTCTGTCGTGCAGACGCCCCACTGATTCACTTGCGCCTCTTGTTATGCACGCAAGAACGCGCCCTTGCATCTTGCACATGAGAGCCCCCGTTCGCTGAACACCCCTCCGCGTCTGACGGGCGGGTCCGTTCAGCACGAATTTCCAACGGCGTGCCGCCTCGAGTGCCACATGACCCCAAGGACGTGGGGCAATGCGCGACTCGTTTGAATGTACCTCCCTGGCTTAGCCGTTGAGCATCTTGTCGAAGAACAGCTTGTCTCTCTGATCCATCGTCTTCCGCACGATAGTTGCAGCGATAGCGATGTTGCCCACGCGCAAGGCTGGTGATGCGTTCACCTCCGCATCTTGCGCATCCGGAAGGCTTCCGGTGGTTTCACCTCCGCACCGTGCAAACCCGTATCGCTGCTCTCCAATGCGGTTGCAACTGTTGAACCCCGTGCACCCTAAGGGGAGCGTCACCCAGCCCGAGGTAACGCCTCCACGGACAGAAAAAATGACGCCGTGGGAACGGGCGCGGCACCCGGGCCACGGGCAACGCGGCGTCGTCAGGAATTCGCCGCACAGGGCCTCCCAGCAGGGACCAAGGTGTCGTCCAAGAGTGCGGGAACAAGGAGTGGCTTGGCGCGACTCGTCAAGGACCAGCTAGCCCTTGCGAAGGAACTTACTGCGCTGAGGCTTTGCATACATACAGGGTCGGGCGATGATCGCGCTTCCTTTCAGCACGCACGCGACACCACCAGCCGATTGCGGTAAACACACAGCTCGGTGGAGCAATCATTTCAAGACTCGACGCCCGCGTCGTCCTTGGTCTGCTGCTTTCTCCGCTTGTATCGGAGTAGATGCCAGCCGCAGACCGCCACGAAGGCCGTTCCCGCGAAACCAGCACCGCCCCAGCCGGTGAGGCTGTCACTTTCAGTGGCGAGGACTACCAACCACGCCGCCATCACTGTCCAGTAGAGGACGCCGAGTGCGGTTATGGCGTGATCAATCATGGGGCCACGCACGCGATCACCTGGCCCATTCCTGTTGTCGCAAGTTGGTTTCGATTATGCGCCCCAGGCGCTCGGCACAGCTACAGCTACAGCCTGGATGCTGCTGGACACGCTGAAGGCGATCATCGTGATATTTGTTGTTATCAACACCATCGGCGGTGCTGCGGCGGCGGACTCGCCGCCGTTCTCGCCGTCTGCATTTGGGAGGGGCTGCTGACGCGCAGGGGGCTGAAAGGGGTGGGGGTAACCCCCCTTGGATCTGATTGCCCGCCCGGCCGTCATAGCGCCTGGTGTAGCGTACGGGTTTGAATCGTTTCAGATCCTCACGTGCGACACAGGTCGATATAGTGCGGGCATGAACAGTGATGAGATATGGCTGCTGCAGCTATGGAGCGGAGCATTTGCGGCTGCAGGGTCTGGGTTGGTTGCTGTCCTCGTCCTGTACTGGAGCAACCGGCACCAATCGAAGCTGGCTGAAATCGCTCGTCGGCAGGCTGCGCACTTGGCTGGCGAACAACTCGAAGCCCAGGAACGGGCGATGCGCCGACAGCTCGATGAGCAGCGCGCCGAGGCTTCCAAAGCGCGCTACTTTGCCGCCACCGGCGATCTCGTAGCCGCGGTGGAAACTTGTGCAAACACGTTTAGACGAGATGGAGACATCGAGGATGCATTTGTCCAGATGGAGTCGGCTCGTGTCCGGATGAGCTTTGATTCCGATTCGCCGCGTCTGATGGACGAACTCTCGTATTGGACATACCTGATTTGGAACTTGACGAAGCAAGCCACCATCGAGTGGCGGGACCCAATTGCAGAGAAGGTTCCCTTGGCTACCCTGACGTCTGTCACCACAACCCTGACCGTTGCTCTCGCGCATTGGCATCACGCGAACCCAGAGATGCGCGACAATATGCTTGCGCAACTCCGGGAAACTCGTGCATGGGCTGACGACCATGCGGAGCGGTACACCGATCGCCTGACGCGGGCCGATCCGTGATCACTTCTTCTAGGCCGATGCCGGTCTTGCAGGTCCTTGCTCAGCAGGCGATTAGCGTACGGGCGCGGCCTCGGGATTCTCGGACATGTCGGCAACCAAGTCCGCTGATCGGGAAGGTGTGTGAGCGATTTCAATGACGTTTTCAGGTGCCGGGGCTCCTGCTAGAGCTCAGCAACTTAGCGTTGTCAGAATTTCGGCTCCTGCGGCCGCTCCTAGCTCCTCCCGCGGCGGAGTCTCGGAGAGAACTGGGCCCCGTGGCGCCGACTCAAGGAACGCCATCCATTTGCTTTCCTGACGGGGAAATCGGCGACAAGAGGCTGGCACTCCTGACAGGGCGGCTTGGAATGGGAGAAGCCCCACTGGTGGCCCCATGCCGCCTGGGCAGCGCAGGGGTAGCAGAGGCCCAGCCTCACGTAGTGCCGCTTATTGAGATCAAATGTTCTGGCCTGCCGGAGGCTCTCGGGTTTTTCCTTGACGGGCCGGGACCGGTCGTTGATCATGCTTTTCCTTTCGGGTTTCGTGTGGGGTTGTTGCCGAGGACATGTGCAAGCGAAGAAAAACTCGTTGCGTTACGCGGAGCTTGCTCCGCCCTTCGGGCTTCGCGGCGCTCCGCTTGCCTTGACAGCCGAATCGATGGTTCAGTGGCGGGCTGGTGGGTAACTGCCCTGCCCTCAAGGCAGGAGACCATCACCGATACACCGTTGGCCCTGCCCTCAAGGCAGGGGCCGACCTCGTCGAACCTCCTGCGTTGGTCCAGGCATAGTCGCCGTTGAGGTGGTTGTCATTGAAGTAGTTCCAATTAAGGTAGAACTCCCTTGGGGTCGTTCTACCTGAGGTAGTTATCGATGAGGTAGTTAGGGAACGGGTTTCTCGGGGTGCCCACCGAGGGAATTCCAAGGTAGGGGTACCACGACTGAGCATGGGTACCCCACCCGGATTTTCACGCCCAGCAGGCCGCCTTATGTCAAGGTAGCTACCGCGGCATTTGAGGCAGGAGACCTACTGCCCCAAAGGGTTGCTCTGCTCGTCCACCCCTGCGTAACCCTCCCCCGGAGTCGGCACGCCCGAAGACGTTCCGGCGTCCAGATTGGTGATCATGTCGTCCGTGATCGGGATGGTAATCGTGTAGAGAATCGAGTTGTTGCGGCGGACGTGCTTGTGCAGGTAGCCCGCCGCCTCAGCACGCTTAGTATGCTGAGAAACCGTTGGGCTAGACAATCCGACGGCTTTGGCGAGTGTCGCCACGGAAGGGAATGCCTCGCCCGTCTTGGTGTTCACGAAGCTTGCAAGCGCCCAGCAGGTGGCCTTAGTACCGGAGGAAAGATCAGATCTGGCAACGGCCGTCAAGTACTGCAACGGCCGGCAGGGCACCCCGGGAACGGAAACCATCACTGCCCCTCTCCCGGAAGCGTGAGCCGCCACCCTTCGGTGTGGGCCCATCCAGTGCCCAGGCAGCGCTCCAGATAACCGGCACACTGAAGTTCCGAAATGCTGGCGAGTACCGCCGGACTCCTCCTGTCGCGTCCGAGCGAGGCGTTCAACTTCTGCCAGTTGGTGGGTGCTACGCGCCCCAGACCAAGGGAGTCTGCAATGGCAGTTGCCACCAGGCAAGTCCCAGTGCTCAGTGCCATCTCATCGGTAACGGCCTGCAGCCAGTTGTCCCGGTATGTGTTTGTTGCGGTGGTCACAGAGCATCAACCCCTACAGGGTTGGAGAGGTGCCGCGGGTCAAAGTGGTTGCCCAGAGGGGCGATCACCCTGCCCTGCGCGAGCAATTCGCGCCGGCCGCGCAGTTCGCGCGTTGTCCTGCATGTGTACATGTTTTCCTTATTTGTTGACGCCGACAGGCATTCGGCGGGAGATGGAATCGAAGGCCACACGGCCATGGGGGTTCCCCAACTGATCGAGAGGTCGCCTTACCGGGAGCGGGTGCGGGGCGCCCCGCCGAGGCGGCCGCCTGAAGCGATCACGAAGTAGCGCGCTGCTGGCGCGCCCAGCTGATGACGTCGTCGCGGAGGTAGCGACATTGCGATCCAAACTTGTGGAAGCGGGGCCCGATGGCCCGGCCGGACTGAGCCAGCCACTTTTCGGAGACATTCAGATACGCGGCCGTCTGCCGCCTCGTGAGATACGGGGACGTGACGCTATCCAGACGCTGCAAGCTTCCGTGGTGGTTGTTGTCCAAGGGACTCCTTTTGAATAAAAACACGGTTATCTTGCCAAGCATTCTGTGTTGGCAATAGATACAGCATAGCTGGCAACCGTCACGTGTCAAGCACCTTTATGTTGGCAGGCTTATTGTGTTACTGTTTCTCCCATGACCGCAGTGCAGCTTCCCGATCTTGCCCCCAACGTTGAGTACCGCGGCCCCAAAGAGGGCCCAGCCATAGAGGAATATGTGGATGGCGAGGCGGACGTGACCGCGCTGTGGGCGCGATACCTCGTCAATGGATTCGCCGTAAGTATTGGCTGGGACGTTGGCCACCCAATGGGTCATTTCCGCGAACCCAATAAACTGAGCATTGAATTTGATGTGTTCGAACACGGGACGAACGAAGCTCCAACCGAGGGTTCGTTGGAGGGCATCACCACAGCCCTGCTCCGGTCCATACCGATGGCTCACGCGCGCGCCCTCATGCGCGAGCACCACGAACAGCTTTCAGTGACTGACATCCGCCGCGACATCACGCCGTTTCCCACCCGGGTGGAAACCGAGCGCGATTACACACACATTGCCGCGGCTTACGTAGCTCTGGGGGAAGTGTCCGTCGAACCCATCAAGAGGCTTGCGGAATGGAGCGGTGAAAGCATCGACACTTGGTCCGCGCGGCTGCGGCGCGCCAGAGCCAAGGGAATCCTGGAAGGCAAGGGACGCCAGGCCCGGATAGCTCCGGGTTTTTTGAGCATGAAGGACGAAATTTGGTCAAGCATGCGCGCGCGGAAGGACGAGCCCGATGGCCATTAACAAGCTCTCCAGCGGAACCAAGCGGTGGCAGGTCGACTGGACAACGGCCGACAGCAATCGCCGTCGCAAGCGATTCGCCACGAAGCGGGAGGCTGAAGACTTCTGGCACACCACTGTTCGTTCGGTTCAAGGCGGAACCTACATTGATCCCCGTGCAGCTACAAAGCTGACTGTCGCCAAGCTCTATGAAGAGTGGATCGCGAGGATCACGTCCATGGGTGCTAACGGCCGGAAACCGGCCAGTCCGAAGACCGCGGATAATTACAGGCGTTGCTACGAGAACTACGTGGCTCCCCGGTGGGGACAGACACCCATCGGCAAGGTCAGATACGACGACGTCGCCGCCTGGATTGTCACGCTGAAGGGCCGCGACGGCCAGCCGGCGGGGGTGACCACCCGGCGCGAGGTTGCTTTGTACTTCGGCAGGTTGATGGGACATGCCGTCAAGAGGCGGCTGCTAGCAACCAATCCCGCCAAGGATCCGCTTGGCCAGACTGACTACGTTCCCGCTCGCGTGAAGCAACGCGAGCACGTATATCTGACAATGCCGCAGCTTACCGCGCTCGCCAAGGCCTGCGGCGACTTCGAACTTTTCGTAATGGTTGCCGGAACCTGCGGTCTGCGCTGGGGCGAGATCACTGCGCTGACGTATGAAGATCTCGACCTGGGCGACAAACCTGCCATGGCGGTCAGCAAGGCATACTCCGACGTCGGTGGACAGCTCGTTCTTGGCCCAACGAAGGGTGGCGAGAGCAGGGTCGTGCCGCTGCCTACATTGGTAGCCCAACGCCTTAAGGGAAGCTCGGGCAGTTCGAGCGCGAGCGCCCGGGTATTCGGCGGGGCACGGGGATCCGTGCTGCGGAACAGCACCTGGACCCGCCGCCACTACTCCCCCGCTATCGCAGAGCTACAGGCCGCGGTATCAAATTTTCCACGGCCAACGTTCCACGACCTCCGGCATACCGCCGTGAGTCTTGCCATCAGCTCCGGGGCCAACGTCAAAGTCGTTCAGCGCATTGCCGGGCATGCCAGCGCCACCATGACGCTGGATACTTATGCCGGCCTTTTTGATCACGATCTTCATGACAGTGCAGGACGTCTAAACGCTGCCCTTGCACGGTTGGGCTGGGAGTAAGCCGTCACTTTTTCGTCACCAAAGTGGCGCAGACTCCATGTCACGTATGCAGAATCGCATTCACTCGTAATGAAAAGGTCATCAGTTCGATTCTGATAGGAAGCTCGGGATAAACCCCGTATTGTCGTTGATTTCGACGATGGTGCGGGGTTTTTCGCTGGTTTGATGCAGGTGCCCACGACGCGGTGTGAACCTTGCCAACCAGGCGTTCCCCAGCCTTGAATTGCCCGGTTCGACCGGCGTCGCCCTGTCCGCTCCGGTCCACCTGACCCCGGCGCCACCGTGAACCTCCGCGAGCCCGATGTCTTGGATGGGAACCTAATGTCACTGCCGCCGTACTATCCAACACCAACACCGCCGATGGTCACTCACGGGACCGAGCTTCCGCAGTGGGCGAAGGGGTTCCGCACCACGCTGTTGGTCTGCCACGCACTGGGGATGATCGGCGTCGCCGTGTTTCTGTTTGCCCTCATGGTTCCTGTGGAGCCAGGAATGGGCGGCACGGCGCAAAAGGCGTGGACTCTGCTCTTCCTGTGGATCTGGATCATGATCACGGCGATTCCCTACGCCATCGCCAACATCGTGTACGGGATCCTGTGGCTCAGCAGCCTTCGCGGAAAAGGCCACCGGGTGAACAAGTTCAGCACCGTCTTCCTGGTGGCCCCGCCGTTGATCATCTCCGCAGCTGTCATTGGCTGGACCTTCCAGGCGTTCGGCAGCCGATAGGAGCGGTGCGGACTGCTGCAGCGCCTGGAGGACCGTGGAACCTATGGCCCGTCACCGGACCACTTCCGGTTGTTATGGAAAGACACACCTCCGGTGAGCCCCGCCAGGGCCGCCGGTAAGGCGAACAAACCAAGGACCTGCGGCATCAGCGATGGTGGAGTTGTGACCATCGTGGCCAGGCCCACCAAGGCAACCGGCGCGGCAACGCCGATCGTGACCCAGAGCGGATACTGCCGGACCTGGGACCAGACGGCCGCCGCAATGGATGCGGCCGATCCGGCGAGCATGAACAGCCTGCCGACGCGCAATCGCTCCACAAACTCCGGTACTGGCTCGTAGACGGACAGCATCGTCCGCTCCAAAGATATGCCCGTCAGGACGATGGAAGCACCGACTAACGCCGCCCAATGCAGCTCCCGCCGCCTCCACCACGGGCGGACGACGTAGCGTTCATCACTCGGTGAGTTCGTCACTCTGCGATCTTATCCACTGGTCACCGGAGGCGCCGCCGCAGTCGTGCAGCCCACTCGAAGGCGCGGAAGCGGCCGCGGACCATATGATGCTCGCATGGATGAGCAACAACTGGCGGACATCGCCGCCGCGCTCTACAGGCTGCCGCTGGAGGAGTTCGTGACCGCACGGACAACAGCCGCAAAGGCTGCCGCGGCGGATTGCGGCCGCGCCCCGGCCGACGATGTCCGTGCCCTGCCCAAGCCCTCTGCGGCGGCTTGGGCCGTCAACATGCTCGCGGTGCACCGTCCTGGCCCGCTCAAGGAACTCGCAGAGCTTGGAGCATTGATGCGCAGCGCCCAGGATGACCTCGACGCCGGCGCCCTCCGCTCGCTCGCACAGGAACGGCGGCAGTTACTGAACAGGGTCATGGACACGGCACGTACGGTGGCGGAAGAGCACGGCCGCAAGCTCAGCGGTGCGGTGGCCACCGAAGTGGAACAAACGTTGCGGGCCGCCACCGTGGACGAGGGTGCGGCCACCGCCGTGCGGAGCGGCAGGCTGCTCCGGGTACTCTCGGCGGACGGCGTGGATCGCGTGGACCTACGCGACGCTGTGGCGGTCCCCTCCGTCCTGACCCTCCCGGCGGTCCCGGCACCGGAGACGGGGCAGGCGCCGGACACGGGGCAGGCACTCGAGGCGAAACAGCCCGCACAGGCGCCCGGGAAGCCTCCACGGCGCGCCGCTAAGGCCGGCACCCGTGCGGACGGTGCGCCCGCCGGAACTTCCGCTGAGAAACCGCGCCTGCAGGCCGTCAGGACGGAGCGGCCGGCCCCGACGCCGTCGGCTGTGGAGCGCGCCGCGGCACGGCTGGCCGAAGCGGAAGAAACGGCTGGCTCAGCAGCGGAGGAAGCCCGACTCCGCACGGAGGAATTCGAAGAGGCGGAAGCGGACGTGACCCGGCTCGGGGAAGAAGCACGCAGCCTTCGCGAACGGCTCAGGGTTGTTGACGTCCAGTTCGACCAGGCCAGGAAACGGCGGGAGACGGCGGCAGCCCAGATGCAGCTGGCTTCCCGCGCCGCGGAGAAAGGCCGGCGCGCGGAAGTGCTCGCCCGTGAAAGGGTGCTCCGGCTTCGCAACACGCCGGACTGAGTGGCCTTTACTGTCAGGGGTCGGTTGCACACTGGATTCATGGATACGAACCTCAGCAACACAAAGGCCTCCGCTCGGGCTAACCACGGCGGCGACGCCACTGGGCACCGGGAATTCCACGTCACCTACTTTGATGCCGACTGCGGCCTGATCCGGTCAGAGGTGTTCGACACCCTGGCCGAAGCGGAGCGTTTCGCCGGCCGCAACGTTTCCGACGAGCAGGGGTGGGCTGTCATCGACGCCGTGCCTGCTCAGCAGCGCCGCCTGGCAGCCTGAGAAAACGCGGGACGCCCCGCACTGCGTAAGTGCGGGGCGTCCCGTGATAGCCGCTTCGGCGCTAAACCTCCAGGCCCTTGTGTCCGCCTAGGCGAAGTCGGAGACGGCCGGGTCCGGGCCGATGCGGCCGGCTCCCTCAGCAGTCCGGTCCAGCCCGTTGATCGTCTCGATGTCGGCGCTGTCCAATGTGACGTCGAGGGCCGCGTGGTTTTCGCGGATCCGGGACTCCGTGACGGACTTCGGAATCACCACATTGCCGATGGCCAGGTGCCAGGCAATGACCACCTGTGCCGGCGTGGCCTTGTGCTTGGCTGCGATCTCTGCGATGGCAGGGTGCTCGAGGAGCTCGCCGCCCTGGCCCAGCGGTGACCACGCCTGGGTGAGGATGCCCTTGGACGCATTGAATTCGCGCAGTTCCGCCTGGTTGAAGAACGGGTGCAGCTCCACCTGGTTGATAACCGGGACAACACCGGTTTCGTCGATGATCCGCTGCAGTCCCTCAGTGGTGAAGTTGGAGACACCGATGGACTTGACCCGGCCGCGCTTCTGCAGCTCGATCAGCGCCTTCCAGGTGTCCACGTACTTGTCCTGCTGCGGCTGCTGCCAGTGGATCAGGTACAGGTCCAGGGTTTCGAGGCCCAACCGGTCCATGGATGCCTCGAAGGCGGCAAGGGTGGACTCGTAGCCCTGGTCCGCATTCCACAGCTTGGTGGTGATGAAAATGTCCTCCGGCGTGAGCCCGGAGCGTTCAATGGCGCGGCCCACCCCTGCTTCGTTGCCATAGATCTTGGCGGTGTCGATGTGGCGGACTCCGGCCTCGAAGGCCTGGACCACTACCTTTTCCGCCACGTCGTCCTCAACCTGCCACACCCCGTAGCCGAGCTGGGGAATGGTGTTGCCGTCGTTGAAAGTCAGTTCAGGAGAAAGAGTCATTCGTTCATCGTGCCAAGGACGTGCACCGCCCGGCCAGCGAAACCGGCCGGCTAAGCTAGGCGCTTAACCGGGAATAGCGGCCCGGCCTCCCGGGCTGCCGCCAGAGGCTCCCAGCCCGCTACGAATCCTGCGGCTGTTCAGCAAGGCGGCGTTCGGCGTCGGCGATCTGTTCAAAAACCGATTCCGCACGGCGGCGCACCGAGGCAGCCCCGACCGGCACGGGCCCGACGGCGAGGCGCAGCATCGCCGCCGCCTCCGCCGTGGTGGCGAGGGAGTTGCCGGCCTTGGACAGCGACCGGTGGACGCCTGCCAGTGCTCCCGGGATATCCAGACCGTCGCTGGGTGAACGCCGCTGCGCTTCGACACAAACCTCCCGGACCCGGACGGAGAGGGCGGCGAGTTCGTTGGCGATTTCCACCAGCTCGGCATACAGCTGGTCATCCTCCACACCCTCCAGGACCTGGTGGTACCGGTCAAGCCCGCGGTGGAAACGGTCATGGGCGCGCCGCCACAGACCCTTGCCGAGCTCGGCGTCGTCCTTCCGCCCCTGGCGGGCAGCTGCAAAAAATGCCACCGGGACCCTAAAGGTATTGGCCGGGACCATGGTCCGGATCATCCGTTGTGCCGGCCTTCTCGGCGCCGGGGTGCGCGGCCCGGGCCCGCTCCGGCGTACCGTCCTCGCCGATCACGACGCCGGGGGCGATCACCGTCCCGGGAGGCAGCTGGCGCAGCTGCCGCTGTGCCATGGCGTGTTCGCGGGCTGCATGCTGGGCGGCGATGGCGGTCTGAATGCCGTGGAACAGCCCTTCCAGCCAACCGACCAGCTGGGCCTGGGCGATGCGGAGTTCCGCGTCGGACGGTGTGGCCTGTTCGGGAAACGGCAGGCTGATCCGTTCCAGCTCTTCAACGAGTTCCGGTGCCAGCCCTTCTTCCAGTTCCTTGATGGAGCGTTCGTGGATTGCCGCCAGCCGCCCGCGCGCGGCGTCGTCGAGCGGTGCCGACTTCACCTCATCCAGCAGCTGCTTGATCATCGTGCCGATCCGCATCACCTTGGCGGGCTCGTCCACCAGGTCCTGGAGGTTACTGCCCTTGGGCCGGGGCCCGGCATCAGGGTTCGGCGCGGGGGCGGAAAGAGCCGCGTCGTCGAGAGTGGTGCCCTCTACAGGGGCGTCAACCGCAGGCTGAGTGTCGTTCGGATCGCTCATGGCTTCATACTCTCACGAGCAACCAGCACAGGTGCCAGTCAATGAACGCAGTTGACCCGGACGGGACTGGCGGCGCCCGGGAAAGGCCGAGGGCGCCGTCGGCCCCTTAAGGATCCGGCGGCGCCCTCGGGCTGCGGAGTTGTTTTCAGCAGGAGCGGCAGCTCAGCAGCAAAGGCCGGTCAGCAGCAGCGGCCCTGGGGATTGCTGTCCTGGCGGTCCGTGTGGTCCCGCCAGAACTCGCGCTCGCTCATGGGCGCACCCTCATGCCCTGAGGCCGTGTGGTGCTCCAGGTACTTCCTATAGGCGTCCGCACCCATCACACTGCCGAAGTACCGGGCGAAGCCGCGGAACCCCTCGAGTATGGCGCTCATGACCGGGTCCGCATCAGTGGTGCCCGGGCGTTTCGAGCCGCAGCTCGGCGGGAAGCTTGTTCCACTCGGCCATGAGTTCCCGCTCTGCCGCCGTGGGAATCAATCCCGCCGGAGCGTAGCCCCGGGACGGCACGGCCGGGTCCTCGTGGTCATCATGACCAACGCCGGCGGCCTCGTTGCGGAAGGCCTTCGCCGTGGCGATCACGCCCGTGATGATGACGATGATGCTCAGCACCACGAAGATCACCGACAGCCAGCCCTGGATCATGGTGTTGCGGACCACGGCCTCCATGGCAGCGACGGTCTTGGCGGTTCCGAATTCCGTCTTGCCGTCCGCCAAGGCCTTGGAGAAGGCCGCATTGTTGGCGAAGTAGCCCACGGCCGGGACGGGCGAGAAGATCTTTTGGAAGCTCGCCGTGATGGTCACAACGGCAGCGAACGCCAGCGGCAGGGCCACAATCCAGAGGTACTTCAATGAGCCCCGCTTGGCTGCGATGGCCAGGCAGACGGACAGTGCGATGGCAGCGAGCAGCTGGTTGGCGATACCGAACAGCGGGAACAGCGTATTGATGCCGCCCAGCGGGTCCGTAACACCCATCAGGAGCACGGCGCCCCAGGCCCCGACCATGACCGCCGTGCACAGCCAGGCTCCCGGCCGCCAGGAGTGTTCCTTGAACTTGGGGATGAAGTTGCCGATGGAGTCCTGCAGCATAAAGCGGGCCACGCGGGTCCCGGCATCCACGGCGGTCAGGATGAACAGCGCCTCGAACATGATGGCGAAGTGGTACCAGAAGGCCATCATGGCCGTGCCGCCGATGAACTGCTGCATGATGTGGGCGAGCCCCACTGCCAGGGTGGGGGCACCGCCGGTGCGGGAGACAATGCTTTGCTCGCCGACGTTGGCGGCCGTCTCGGAGAGCAGATCGGGCGTGATGTTGACGCCGGCAAGCCCCAGGCTGTTGACCCAGGTGGCGGCGGTTTCCACCGTGCCTCCGGTCAGGGCGGCCGGGGAGTTCATGGCGAAGTACAGCCCGCGGTCGATGGAGATGGCTGCCACGAGGGCCATGATGGCCACGAAGGATTCCATCAGCATGCCGCCGTAGCCGATCAGGCGGGTCTGGCGTTCCTTTTCGATCAGCTTCGGCGTGGTGCCGGAGGAGATCAGGGCATGGAACCCGGATAGCGCGCCGCAGGCAATGGTGACGAAGAGGAACGGGAAGAGGGCCCCCGGGAACACAGGCCCGTTCTCGCGGCTGGCAAATTCGCTGAAGGCGGGAACCGTGATCTCAGGCCGCACCACAATGATGGCCAGGGCCAGCATAACGATGACGCCGATCTTCATGAACGTGGAAAGGTAGTCCCGGGGTGCCAGGAGCAGCCACACGGGCAGGATCGCGGCGATGAAGCCGTACACGATGAGGCCCCAGGCAATGGTGACCTTGTCCAGGTGGAAGAATGCCGCACCCCACTCGGTGCCGGCCACGGCGCCGCCGCCGATGATCGCGGCCATCAGCAGGACGAAACCGATCAGGGAGACCTCCAGGACCTTGCCGGGCCGGAGGAAGCGGAGATACACGCCCATGAACAGCGCGATGGGGATGGTCATACCTACGGAGAAGACGCCCCAGGGGCTTTCGGCCAGGGCGTTCACGACGACGAGGGCGAGGATGGCCACGATGATCACCATGATGAGCAGGGTGGCTACCAGGGCGGCGGTGCCGCCGATGACGCCGAGCTCCTCGCGGGCCATCTGGCCCAGCGAGCGGCCGCCGCGCCGCATCGAGAAGAACAGGACGAGGTAGTCCTGGACCGCTCCGGCCAGCACGACGCCGATGATGATCCAGATAGTGCCGGGCAGGTAGCCCATCTGGGCCGCAATGACCGGGCCCACCAGCGGTCCGGCCCCGGCGATTGCCGCGAAGTGGTGGCCGAACAGGACGTTGCGGTCGGTGCGGACGTAGTCCTTGCCGTCCGCCTTGTACTCAGCGGGAGTGGCACGGCGGTCGTTCGGCCTGGTGATGTAGCGTTCGATCACCTTGGAGTAGAAGCGGTAGCCGATCAGGTACGTACAGACGGAGGCAAACACGAACCAGATCGCGTTGACTGTTTCCCCTCTGACAATGGCCAGCATGAACCAGGCGACACCGCCGAGCAGCGCGATGGCGGCCCAGATCGCGATTTTCGTCGGTGTCCACTTGCGCTCTTCGGCCTCCAGTGCCACCTCGTCCACCGACGTTGGCGGAAGTTTTGGATCCGGTACCAGCACGTCGTCGTCCAGTGCTGTCCGTGCCTTGCCATCTGGCATTTTGCCCATGTCTCCTCCTCGAGAACCCCAGCTTAAGAGTGATCTGCCCCATGGCACCATAGCAGGGCGCCTGGGACCGGGATATTGGTTTTGGGACGTGGCCATGCGTCCCTCGCCGAGCGGTCGGAGGGCAGCGTTAAGCGGCAGGAATTCGGCGCCGTTCGTCTTCGCCGTGGTTGGCGGGGCTAGGGGGCAGGGCTGTCCAGTTGGGCCATCCGTGCTTCGCAGAGGTCCAGCCACCGGACCTCGGCTTCGGTCTGGAAGATCAGCGAATCAAGCACCAGCAGCCATGCGGTATCCGCCCTGCGCTGGTTGGCAGAAGTGTCACGACGGGACTTGGTGTAGTCCTGCAGGGCCTTCACTGATGCGACTCGCTGTGCCTGGATGACGGCAGCGACATCCACACCGGGGATCGTCACGGCGAGGGCGAGCTTGATGGCAAGTTCGTTCCGGGGAGGGTTGCCGCGGCCTACCGGAGCCTGGAACCATCCAACGACTTCGCTCCGGCCCGCGTCCGTGATGCTGTAGATAACGTGGCCTTCGCCGTCGCCGCCATCGTTCCTGACCAGCCCGTCCCGCTCCAACCGGTCCAGGGTGGTGTAAACCTGCCCAATGTTCAGCGGCCAGGCGGAGCCGGTGCGGTCCTCGAACTCGACCCTCAACTGGTACCCGTAACGGGATTTGTCCTGGAGCAGGGCGAGGAGACTATGACGAATGGACATGCTGCCCCCTGATGTCGCAAAGACGACGGCATACACGCGCCCCCAAGACGCGTGCATACCGCGTATGGAATTACAGTAGCGTGATTTAGCGCCGGGAGCAATACTGGGTATTCATTCGGGGCGGGTTCCGCTACAACCGGTCCCGCTACATGACCAGGAGGACCTTCCCCACGTGGTCGCCGGAGTCGAAGTACTCGTGGGCTGCACTCACCTGGTCCAAAGGGAAGGACTTGGCCACCAGAGGCCGGATGCGCCCGTCGGTCAGGAGCGGCCACACGGATTCCCGCACCGCGTTCATGATCACGCCCTTCTCGGCCACCGGACGCGGGCGAAGTGCGGTGCCGATGATCGCGGCCCGCTTGCTGAGGAGCTTCCCGAGGTCAAGTTCCGCCTTGGTGCCGCCCTGGAGCCCGATCACGATGAGCCGGCCGTAGTCCGCCAGCGCGTCAACGTTCTGCTGGAGGTACTTGGCACCCACGACATCAAGGATGACGTCGGCGCCACGGCCGCCGTTTTGTGCCCGGAGGGATTCGGGAAAATCCTCCTCGGTGTAGTTGATCGCGATGTCTGCGCCCAGGAAGGCCTTGGCGGTACCCACCTTCTCGGCGGTGCCGGCGGTGGTGGCAACCTTGGCGCCGAAGGCCTTGGCAAGCTGGATGGCCATGGTGCCGATGCCGCCTGTGGCACCGTGGATCAGCACGGTCTCGCCCGGGTGGAGCTGCGCCGTCATAATCAGGTTCGAGTAAACGGTGGCCGCCACTTCGGGGAGGGAAGCGGCGGTGACCAGGTCCACGCCGTCGGGAATCCTCAGCACCTGTTCGGCGGGGACCGCCACCTGCTGCGCGTAGCCGCCGCCCGCAAGCAGCGCCACAACCTTCTCCCCCACGGAAAACGGCTTGGACACGTCCGGGCCGAAGCCGGCTATCCGGCCGGAAACTTCCAGGCCCAGGATCTCTGAGGCGCCGGGCGGCGGCGGGTAGAAGCCCCTGCGCTGCTGGACGTCGGCACGGTTGAGTCCCGCGGCGACGACGTCGATCAGCACCTCGCCCGGGCCCGGAACCGGAGCCGGAACCTCGCGCACTTCGAGCACCTCGGGCCCGCCGGCCTTGCTTACGTAGACGGCCTTCATGGAAAACTCCCGATTCCTAGCTGCTTCCTGCCACAAAAATTGTGTGCAGCGGCCGCGCCGGCCCGCAAACACTCCGGACGGTTTTTGTCGCAGCCAACTGCCTATGAAACACTACTCGGTAAGGAAGGTTGTCCGAGCGGCCGAAGGAGCTGGTCTTGAAAACCAGTGTGCGGTAACCCCGTACCAAGAGTTCGAATCTCTTACCTTCCGCGAACGATGCCCCGGGGCCCTGAACCATCAGGACCTGGGGCATTTTCCGTTAAGTGAAAGTTTGGACCGGGACCATTGAAAGTGTCGGTGCTCCGGAATAGTGTCTGGTTTGTCTTCACCGACCATCCCTTCACCGCGGCCCTGTTGCCGCGGATACCGACAGGAGCCACTATGCCCAGCCCTGACATCACTCCCGGCGCACCCAGCTGGATCGACCTCATGACTTCGGACGCCGCCACCGCCAAGCAGTTCTACGGAGAACTGTTCGGGTGGGACTTCCAGACGGGCGACGAGGAGAAATACGGCGGCTACATCACGGCCTGGAAAAACGGCAAGTCCGTGGCCGGACTCATGCAGAAGGATGACACCATGGCCGGAATGCCGGACGTGTGGACGACCTACCTGCGCTCGGACGACGCCGCCGCCACGGCAGCCGCCGTCACCGAGCACGGCGGCCAGGTCTTCATGCCGCCCATGGACGTCCCGGAACAGGGCGTGATGGCCATGTTCGGAGATGCCACCGGAGCAGCCATCGGAATCTGGCAGCCGCGCGAAATGACGGGTTACCAGCTCGTGGCCGAGCCCGGCGCAGCAGCCTGGCACGAACTCCACACCAAGGACTACGCCACCGCCGTGAAGTTCTACCAGGACGTCTTTGGCTGGGAAACGGACGTCATGAGCGACACTCCCGAGTTCCGTTACACCACGTTGGGCGCAGGGGATGCAGCGAAGGCCGGCATCATGGACGCTTCGGGCTACCTGCCGGCCGAGGTTCCGTCCAACTGGCAGGTCTATTTCGCCGTCGAGGACGCGGATGCCTCCATTGAGAAGGCAGTCAGCCTCGGCGGAAAGGTGATCGACGCACCGGACGACACTCCATTCGGCCGGCTGGCCACCCTTGCCGACCCCACCGGCGCAATGTTCAAGATCGTGGCAGATACCGGGCAGGGAGCCGCCGATCAGGCCGGAACAGGAGACGCAGACGCCTCCGGGGCGTAAAGCCTCCGGGCGTTCCATCTAAGTAAATTGATGTAAGAAATACCGGCCAGCGGCTCCCATCCGAGCTACTGGCCGGTATTCTTTTGGCATGTCCGGCACATGGGGTGGGCCGGAATCCACACCAAACAAAAACACCGTTGCCGGGACCGGGCCGATGCCGCCCCGGGGCCGGCGGTGAACGTTTCGCTGGGGGACGTCTCGCAGAATGCACGCTAAATCAATCGCACGTTCATTCAACCCTGTTTTGCTGTGCCGGAAACTACTTGACCAGGAGTAAAGTCCGGGCCCTTTGTCCGTTGCCACAAGCCGGACACATTCCACTGAGCCCCTTACCCGGGGCACCCTAATGAGAGTTAGAGCGGATGAAACGCACACCTTGGAAAATTGCGCTGGGCACGGCGTTGTCAGCGGGGCTCATCGCCGCTCCGTTGACGGCCGTCCCGGCGTTTGCAGCGGAGGTCCCACCAGCCGCTGCAGGTACATCGCCCGTCGTCATCAACGAGGCCTACCTCAGCGGCGGCAGCACCGGCGCAGCCTACAAGCACAAGTTTGTGGAGCTGTACAACACCTCTGATGCGCCCGTATCGCTGGACGGCTGGTCCCTTCAGTACCGCTCGGCCGGGGGCACGTCGGCGCCGAACGGGGTCGCGGCCCTCAGTGGCAGCATCCAGGCGAAGGGGCACTATCTGGTCCAGGGCGGCACGAACAGCGCCACATCCACGGCCGCCGAGCTGCCCGCGCCGGACGCCGTGGCCACCGGGCTGAACCCGTCCGGTACGGCAGGAACGCTGATCCTGGCCAGGCAGGCCACTGCCGTCAGCCCGCTGGCCACCGGTTCGGTGATCGAGCCGGCCAACGTTGCGGACCTGCTGGGCTACGGCACATCCAACACCTTCGAGACGCAGGCCGCGGCTGCGCCGGCCGGGAACACCGACGTCAAGAGCCTGAACCGCTCCAACGGAGGGGACGGCAACAACAACGCCGCCGACTTCGCGCTCAGCGCCACCATCACGCCGACAGCCACCGGCGGCACTGTGGATCCGGATCCCGTCGATCCTGACCCCGTGGATCCTCCCCCTGCCCCCGCAGCCAGGACCATCGCTGAAATCCAGGGTTCCGGTGCGGCCAGCCCGTTCATCGGCGCCACTGTCACTACCCGGGGCAAGGTGACCGCGGCGTTCCCCACCGGCGGTTTCGCCGGGTTCTACGTCCAGACGCCGGGAACCGGCGGCGATCTGACCCCGGCCAACCACACGGCGTCGGACGCTGTCTTCGTCTACTCCCCCGCCGCCGTCGGGTCCGTCACGGTCGGCGACTACGTCGAAATCACCGGCGCCGTCAGCGAGTTCTTCGGCATGACGCAAGTGAACGTGACTGACGCCGCCGGCCTGACAAAGCTTGCCGAAGCTGCTCCGGAAGTGAAGTCCACCGGCTTCGCCCTCCCGGCGGACGAAGCCTTCCGCGAATCCCTGGAAGGCATGCTGCTGACTCCGCAGGGCGCGGTGACCGTCACCGACAACTACTCCCTGAACCAGTACGGCGAAATCGGCCTGGCAGGCGGAACCACTCCGCTGGAACAGCCCACCGCCGTCGCCCCGTACGGTTCGGCTGACTACACGGCCACCGTGGCGGCCAACGCCGCCCGCGGTATCAAGCTCGACGACGGTGCCACCACCAACTTCCTCAAGGACGCCACGACGAAGGCGCAGGTGCTGCCGTACCTGACCACTGCGGATCCCGTCCGGGCGGGTTCGCCGGTGACCTTCCAAACCAACGTGGTGCTCAGCTACGCCAACAACGCCTGGAAGTTCCAGCCTCTGACCCACCTGACGCCGGAAAATGCGGGCATCGTCCAGCCGGCAACTTTCGGGGCCACCCGCGCCGAGGCCCCGGCCGCCGTCGGAGGCAACCTGAAAATTGCCTCCTTCAACGTGCTGAACTACTTCCCCACCACCGGCGACCTGCTCGCGGGCTGCACGTTCTACAAGGACCGTGACGGCAACCCGCTCACTGTCCAGGGCGGCTGTGACGCCCGCGGTGCCGCCAACGCCGAGAACCTCAAGCGGCAGCAGGACAAGATCGTGGCGGCCATCGGCAAGTCCGGCGCCGACGTCGTGTCCCTGATGGAGGTCGAGAACTCGGCACAGTTCGGCAAGGACCGCGACGACGCCCTGGCCAAACTGGTGGACGCCCTGAACATTGCCACGCCCGGCATCTGGGACTACGTCCGCACCCCTGCCAACGCTCCCCCGCTGGCTGACGAGGACATGATCCGCACTGCATTCATCTACAGGAAGGCCGTGGCGGAGCCGGTGGGCGAATCCATCATCCACAACGACACAGTGGCCTTCGCCAGTGCCCGCAAACCGCTGGCGCAGGTGTTCAAACCGGTTGGCGGGTCCGACGAGAAGAAGTTCATCGCCATTGCCAACCACTTCAAATCGAAAGGATCGGCTGCCACTGCGGAGGACACCGACAAGGGCCAGGGCGCCTCGAACCTTGCCCGCACTGAGCAGGCCAAATCCCTCCTCGCGTTCTCGAACGAACTGCAGTCCTCGAAGGGTACCGACAAGGTCTTCCTGATGGGCGACTTCAACGCCTACGCCAAGGAGGACCCCATCAACGTCCTCACGGCCGCCGGTTATGCCAACCAGGACGAGAAGGCCAGGAACGCCGACGGGACCGCCAAGCACTCGTACCTCTTCGGTGGCCTGGTGGGGTCCCTGGACCACGTCCTTGCGTCGCCGGGTGCGAACGCTGTGGTCACCGGCGCCGACATCTGGAACATTAACTCCGTGGAGTCCGTGGCTCTGGAGTACAGCCGGTATAACAACAATGTGACCAACTACTACGCGCCGGACCAGTTCAGGGCGAGCGACCACGATCCCGTGGTGGTGGGCCTGGACCTGCCGGCCGCACCTGTCACCCCGGCGAGCGTTGACCTGAACTTCCTGGGCATCAACGATTTCCACGGACGCATCGACTCCAACACTTTCCTGTTCGCGGCAACCATCGAAAAGCTCCGCGAGGCTGCCGCTCCCGGCGCCACGGCGTTCCTGTCCGCAGGAGACAACATTGGGGCCTCGCTGTTCGCCTCGGCCGTCGCCAAGGACCAGCCCACCCTCGATGTGCTGAACACCCTCGAACTGAGGGCGTCCTCAGTAGGCAACCACGAGTTCGACGGCGGCTGGGCGGACCTGCGCGACCGCGTCGTCGCGGGCGGAACGAACGCCAGGTTTCCCTACCTCGGCGCCAACGTCTACAAGAAGGGGACCACGGAACCGGCCCTGCCGGAATACACCGTGCTGGAGATGAACGGCGTCAAGGTGGCCGTGATCGGCACAGTCACCCAGGAAGTGCCGTCGCTGGTCACCCCGGCGGGCATCGCCGAGCTTGAGTTCGGGGATCCCGTCGAGGCGATCAACCGCGTTGCCGCGAAGATCACCGGCGACAAGCTCGCCGACGTCATCATCGTGGAGAACCACGACGGCGCCGGGTCCGGTACGCCCGACGGTTCCACTTTCGAACAGGAAGTGGCGGCCGGAGGCCCCTTCGCCAAACTGGTCAATGAAACCTCTCCCGATGTTGACGCGATCTTCAACGGCCACACCCACAAGCAGTACTCCTGGGATGCCCCGGTGCTCGATGCCAGCGGCCAGCCGACGGGCAAGACCCGCCCCGTCGTGCAGACCGGCAGTTACGGCGAATTCATCGGCCAGATCCAGCTGACGGTTGATACAACGACGATGCAGGTGACGGGCTACAAAGCCGGCAACGTCAAGCGGACCGTGCCCACGGCTTCGGAGACGGCGGCGGACCTGATGGCCAGATATCCACGCGTTGCAGCAGTCAAAACGATTGTGGACAAGGCACTGGCGGACGCCGCGGTGGTGGGCAACCAGCCCGTCGGGAAGGTGACTGCTGATATCACCACGGCCTTCACGCCGGCCACGGCAACCAGCCCGGCAGCGCGTGACGACCGCGCGAGCGAATCCACCCTGGGCAACCTCGTGGCGGATTCCCTGGTGGACGCGCTCAAGGCGCCCGACCTCGGCGCCGCGGAAATCGGCGTCGTGAACCCCGGCGGCCTGCGCAACGAGCTGTACTTCGCGCCGGACGGGACCATCACGTACGCGGAGGCGAACGCCGTGCTTCCGTTCGTGAACAACCTTTGGACCACGTCCCTGACCGGGGCGCAGTTCAGGACGCTCCTGGAACAGCAGTGGCAGACCAACCCGGACGGCACGGTCCCCAGCCGCGCCTACCAGCAGCTTGGGCTGTCCAGGAACGTCAACTACACGTACGACGCCGCCCGCGCCGCAGGTGACCGGATCACGTCCATCCGGGTCGACGGCTCCCTGATCGATCCGGCCAAGTCCTACCGCATCGGCACGTTCGGCTTCCTGGCAACCGGCGGCGACAACTTCCGGATCTTCAAGGACGGCGTCGGCACCAAGGATTCCGGCCTCGTGGACCGCGACGCCTGGATCAAGTACCTGCAGGGCCACAATCCGGTGTCGCCGGACTTTGCCCGCCGCACCGTGGCTGTTGTGAACACCACGGCGGCGGAGGTCAAAGCCGGGGGCTCCATCACGCTTGCGGTCTCCAATCTGGACCTCACGTCCCTGGGCAGCCCGGTCAACACCTCGCTCACGGCCGCCTTCACGGATGCGGCCGGAACGGTGAGCCAGCTCGGCACGGTCCCGGTGTCAGCGGGCGCGGCGGCAGTGGATGTGAAGGTTCCGGCCGGCGCAGCCTCCGGCACCGGAACCCTGTTGCTTACCGCGGCCGAATCCGGGACCGTGGTCAAGGCCGCAGTCCAGGTTGCCGCCAGCGGCCCGGTCCCGCCGGCCTGCACGGCGCCTGTGCCGCCCACCAAGTGGTACGACTTCCCGGGCTGGATCAGGTACGGCGTGGCCTGGCTCCAGTACCAGAAGTGCCTGAAGGGCTAGTTTCCAAGCCTGACAGCAAATGAACGTGCCCCGCCCCGGCCACGGACTCCGGAGTCCGTGGCCGGAGGGCGGGGCATGTTTTCGTTGGGGCAGGTGAGAGAGAGTTTGCCGGTCCTCCTGCGACGCTCTCTCACTACCTCGAAGAAAGTGAGAGAGCGTTCGCCCAAAAGGCCCCAAAAGTGAGAGAGCGTCGGCAAAAAGGGTGCAGGAAATGAGAGAGCGTCGGGGCGTTGGTTTGGGCCGGCGGGAGTCAGCGGTCGAGGATGTGCCGGGCTATTTCGTCGGCGTCACGGAGGGTCCGCTGGCCGCTGCGGTACACCGGCCCGCTCTGCGGCCGCGACTCCGCGGCAATGGCGGTGCCCCACTGCGCTGCGGAGAGCTGCAGGCCCAGCACGTACAGCCCGTCCGTGACGGATCCGTTGGCGCCCACCGGCCGGTAGGGGTGCGGACTGACATCCAGGCCGGAGGTCTCCACCGGAATTCCCTCCACGGTCATCATCAGGCGGGGCCGCACCAGGCCGTCGGCCAGGAGCTGCTCCAGCATCGGGGACACGTTCACGGCAACCCTGTTGGCGGGAGCGAGGGCTTCGATCATGGTGCGGGCGCGGACTGCTCCGTCCCTGACCCACGGAGATGCCGCCGAGAAGGTGCCGGCATTGCGGTCGAGCGCGAATTTCGGGTCCGGGCCCACAAAACTCACCACTCCCGCCTTTGCGAGCGCTGCGAGCTGCTCCGCGCGGATGGCCGGCGGGCCGCTGGCCAGTCCTTCGACGAACGACTCGAACCAGCCCCGGAGGCCGGCGACCCAGGACTCATCGGTGATGCCGCCGTCGGCCACTGCCGATTTCAGCACCGCCCTGCCGTGGTGCAGCGCGCCGATGGTCATCTTCACCGGGTCGTCCTCGCCCAAGGCCGAGCGCCGGGCGTCATCGAGCAGGTACTCCACGACGGCGGAATCCACGTCCGCCCGTGACGCGAAGGACCGTCCGGCCAAGGGTGCTGCGAGGCCCGGGAGGTTCAGGCGCTGGCCGGGCGCCACATGCTTGGCGATCAGGACGTCGGCTTCGGCCTCCCAGTGGGAAACGCTGTGGGCGTGGGGCCGCATCGTCTCCTGGAGCATGGCCAGGAACTCCCCGGGCTCGGTGACGGCGTCCGGGCGGGTCCGGACCAGGGTGGAGTAGTAGGCCCAGAGGGCGTCGCGCTGCAGGAGGGGCCAGAGGTCGTGATCGAAGCCGGGAGTGATTCCCGCCGCCGCGAACCGCCCGACGGCGCCCCCGGTGCAGTACCGGAGCGTCACACCAGCCGGGTAGTACCCGGCGAGGTTCGCTTTGGCCCGGTATGGCGTCCCGCGCCGGGACGCGGCAATAATCAGCGGCTCGTCCCCGGACGGGATGTACTCCAGTTCGGTCCGCACCGGCCTGGGACCCGCGGCCGTGTCGCCGTCTGCCACGGCTGCCACGAACTTCCCGCCGCGCCCTTCGGTGAGCTGCCCCATCACATCGAAGAAGTTCAGCCCCATGCCGCGGACCAGCACGGGCTGGCCTGCGGGCACTACGGACCAGTCGACGTCGGCAGGTGCTGCCGGCGGCAGGTACAGGAGCCCCAGCTGGCCGGCACCTGCCTGGAGCTCGCGCTGTTCGGCGTTGAGCCTGGACTCGAGGTGCCCCAGGGCCAGCACCACGGAACCGACGGTGAGCGGCCCGCCGTCCTCGAGTTCGACGTCGAACGTTCCGTTGCCTGCAGGCCGGACAGCGGTGGCTGTGGTGCGGTGGAACCGGACGGTCACGCCTGCCGGGAGGTGGGCCAGCAGCTCGTCGAGGGTGGAGCGCAGGTAGCGGCCGTAGATGGCACGGCTCGGAAAGTCCTGCGATCCGAGGCCGGACAGTTCGGCCCGTTCGTCCTCGGTCAGCGAGGCGAGCGGATTGTCCTGCTGCGCGGCCCGCCACCGGTCGAAGGTGGCGCCCGCTACCGGTGCAGCCAGTTCAGGGTCTTCGGGAATGACTGTGGGATAAAACGACTGCGTGTTCATCAGGTACAGCCGCGACTGGCCGGGCTGCCACACGTGGCCCGGCCCGGCAGGGTAGGGGTCCACCACGTCAATGTGGAGGCCCGGGGCGCCGCCCGGCCGGGAAGCGGAGGGGTTCCTGAGGCGCCAGTTGGCCAGGAGCCGCTCCAGGACACTGGTACCGCGGGGTCCGGCCCCTATTAGTGCCGTCCGGATGCTTTGCGATATGCCCACGCCATCCAGAGTATCCGCATGTGACTTGCTAGCTGCGCGCCGATGTTGTTTCGTAGGGGCCATGACCACCACAGCAGCTGATCACCAGCCCGCGTCCGGCGCCTCTTCCTCCGCCGGGAGAGCGCCCGAACCGACCGACGAGAATATCTGGCTCGAGGATATCTACGGCGAAGAACCGCTGGCCTGGGTCCGTGAACAGAACGCCCGCACCGAGGACCTGCTCGAGGATGCCGACTACGCCAGGCTCGAAAGCCGCATCCTGGAGGTGCTGGACTCCACGGACAAGATCGCCATGGTGGGCAAGCACGGCGACTGGTACTACAACTTCTGGCGCGACGGAACGAATCCCAAGGGCCTGTGGCGCCGCACGTCCTGGGACAGCTACCGGAGCGGGTCGCCCGAATGGGATGTGCTGCTGGACGTCGACGCCCTCGCTGCTGCAGAAGGCGAGGAGTGGGTATTCCACGGCGCCAATTTCCTGCGTCCTTCAGCCGGCGAACCGCACCGCCTGGCGCTGCTGTCCCTCTCCCCCGACGGCGGCGATGCCAACCGCTACCGTGAGTTCGACGTCGAGACCCGCACGTTCGTCGACCCCGCATCCGGCGGGTTCGACCTCCCGACGGCCAAGGGCAACGCCTCATGGCTGGACCGGGACACGCTGCTGGTGGCCAGCACCGCCGACGGCATGCCCAAGACGTCCTCGTCCTACGCGCGCACCGCCGTCAGGCTTCCCCGCGGCGGGTCGCTCGCGTCCGCCGAACAGGTGTTTGAAATCCCCGAGGACCACATGATGGCGCTGGTTGCCCATGACTCCACACCGGGGTATGAGCGAACCTTCGCCATGGACTGGATCAGCTTCTTCAACAAGAACACGTCCGTGCTGCGGGACGGGGAATGGGTTGTCATCGACGCCCCGACCGACGTGAACCTGAGCGTGCACCGCGGATGGCTGCTGTTCCGCCCGCAGGGCGACTGGGACGTCAACGGAACCACGTACCCGGCAGGTTCGCTGCTCGCCGCGGACTTCGAGGGCTACCTTGCGGGCAGCCGCGAACTCCAGGTCCTCTTCACCCCGGACGCGCACACGTCGCTGCAGTCATGGAGCTGGACCCGGAATTTCCTCATCCTCAACCTCCTGCGGGATGTCTCTTCGGAGATCCGCGTCCTGGACCCGGAACGGCCCGGAACTGATTCGGCCTGGGCCTCCAGTCTGCTGGACGCCTGCCCGCCGCTGCATGACGTCAACGCCTTCGCCGTTGACGACGAGGACGACGCCGGCGACTCGGATGACGACGACGGCACCGGCACCGGCGGCACCGTGCCCGTGCCGGAGGGGGAAGCTCCCGGCGCCGGGGATGACTTCTGGCTCGTGGCCACCGGCTTTACGACGCCGAGCACCCTGACCAGGGGGACGCTTCGCCGCAGCGGAGACGGCGGTGTTGTGAGCGAGCACGCGGTGATCCGCACCTCGCCGTCCTACTTTGACGATTCCGGCTACGAGGTCCAGCAGCACTTCGCCGTGTCGGACGACGGCACGCGGGTCCCCTACTTCCAGGTGGCTTCCCGGGACCTGGTGCTCGACGGCCAGAATCCCACGCAGCTGTCCGGGTACGGCGGGTTCGAAGTCTCGCGGACGCCTGCCTACAGCGGCGCGATCGGCCGGGCCTGGCTGGAACGGCGGACGGACGCACCTGGCGGAACCGAAGCGACAGCAGAAGACGGCCCGACGCACAGCCGCGGCGGCGTCTACGTGGTGGCGAACATCCGTGGCGGCGGCGAGTACGGGCCGTCGTGGCACCGCGCCGCGCTGCAGGAAAAGCGCCACCGCGCGTTCGAGGACTTCGCGGCCGTGGCCCGGGACCTGATCTCGCGCGCAGTCACGTCCAAGGAGCGGCTCGGCTGCGTGGGCGGCTCCAACGGCGGGCTGCTGGTGGGCAACATGCTGACACGGTACCCGGAGCTGTTCGGCGCGGTGTCCTGCGGGGTGCCGCTGCTGGACATGCGCCGCTACACCAAGCTGTCCGCCGGGTACTCGTGGATCGCCGAATACGGGGATCCGGACGTGCCTGAGGAGTGGGAGTTCATCCGGACGTTCTCGCCATACCACCTCCTTCACGACGGCGTGGACTACCCGGAGACCTTCATCTGGACTGCAACGTCCGATGACCGGGTGGGGCCCGTGCAGGCGCGCAAGATGGCGGCGCGGATGCAGGCCATGGGCATCCCCAACGTCTGGTTCCACGAGGCGCTGGAGGGCGGCCACGCCGGCGCTTCCGACAACCGGCAGGCGGCCGCTTTGCAGAGCCGCAGCCAGCATTTCCTGTGGCGTTCCCTGGCGGGCCGCGCCGACGGGTAGCTCCCGCGGCGGGTCCCTGTGCCTCCCGTTTGGCACGTTTTGGTGCCGTTTTGCACTGAATGCCCCGTTCTGCGTATCCTTGGTGGGCTAGGAATAGCAATTGGAGACGTGCCAGAGCGGCCGAATGGGCTTCACTGCTAATGAAGTGTGGGGCACAACTCCACCGGGGGTTCAAATCCCCCCGTCTCCGCGTTTGGCCCCGGTCTTTGGACCGGGGCCTTTTGCGTTCCCGGGACCTTCTGTGTTTGCGCCTTCTCCGTTTCCGTGGGTACTCCCGCGTTTGGCCTCCCGCCGGGAAGGTGCACGGGTGGCAGGATGGCCAGATGGCGAGCAGCAGCAAGCATGATGTGGTTATTGTCGGCGGCGGGCACAACGGCCTGGCGGCTGCCGCCTATCTGGCCAGGGCCGGGCGCGACGTCCTGCTGCTGGAGAAACTGGACCACGCCGGCGGCGCTGCCGTTTCCGCCCAGGCATTCGACGGCGTCGACGCGCGGCTTTCGCGGTACTCCTACCTGGTGAGCCTGCTGCCGCAGGAAATCATTGACGATCTCGGACTGCGGATCCGGCTCGCTCGCCGGCGCTACTCCTCCTATTCGCCGGACCCGGCAAACCCCGGCCGGGGCCTCCTGATCGACAACGGCGATGCCGGGGCAACGGCCGCATCATTCGCCGCAGTGGGGGCGCCGGCCACCGAGGGCGCGGACTTTGAACACTTCTACGCGGAGTGCCGGGAGCTCACCGGGACCCTGTGGCCCACCATGACATCCCCGTTGCTCACCCGGTCGGAGGCCAAGCGGCTCGCCACAGCGGCCGGAGCCGGGGCTGTGTGGGCATCGCTGGTCGAGCAGCCACTTGGCGAAACCATCACCAGCAGGCTGCACAGCGACCTGGTGCGCGGCGTGGTCCTGACGGATGCCCTGATCGGGACCTTTGCCAGGGCGGACAGCGCCGATCTCCAGCAGAACGTCTGCTTCCTGTACCACCTCCTGGGCGGCGGAACCGGTGACTGGGATGTTCCCATCGGCGGCATGGGGGCGGTCTCGGGCGAGCTCGAGCGCGCCGCCCGCGAAGCCGGCGCCACCATCCTGAGGTCTGCCGAGGTCACGGCCGTCCGGTCCGGCGGCTCGCTGGACTACCTCCATGGCGGCCGGGAACATTCAGTCTCTGCGGCCTGGGTCCTGTCCAACGTCGCGCCCGCGGTCCTGGACAGGCTGCGGGGCAGCACCGCCGGGGAGCCCGCAAATCCGAACCACCGGCGCGAGGGTTCACAGGTCAAGGTCAACCTGCTGCTCCAGCGGCTGCCGCGGCTGCTGGACAGCAGCGTCAGCCCGGAGGCAGCCTTCGGCGGCACGTTCCACATCAACGAAACCTGGACCCAGCTGGACGACGCCTACCTGGCGGCGGAGCAGGGAACAGTCCCGGATCCGCTGCCGTGCGAGATCTACTGCCATTCGCTGACCGATCCCACCATCCTCTCCCCGGAGCTGCAGGCGTCCGGCGCCCACACCGTGACTGTTTTCGGGCTGCACGTTCCGGACAGGCTCATCACGGCGGAGAACAACGACCAGATGCGGGCGGCGCTGCAGGCCGCCGTCGTGAAATCCCTCAACTCAGTGCTGGCGGAGCCGATAGAGCAGCTGCTGCTGACGAGCGCCGACGGAACCCCGTGCATCGAAACCAAAACCACCCTGGATATCGAGCGTGCCGTGGGCATGCCCCGGGGCAACATCTTCCACGGCGGGCTCGACTGGCCGTTCGCCGAGGACGACGCCCCGCTGGACACCCCCGCCCGGCGCTGGGGCGTGGCCACCGACGATCCCCGGATCCTGCTGTGCGGCTCCGGAGCACGGCGCGGCGGTGCAGTGAGCGCCCTTGGCGGCCACAACGCGGCCATGGCGGTGCTGGAGTCGTAGGGTCCGGTGTATGGGTTAGCTGCCTTGTTCGCGGCCTCGGCGAGTTGCCTGGGGGGGTTGCGGCCTAGGAGTTCGCGGCCTTGGGTGCCGCGGAACGCCCGCGGCTGACTTCGGCTCCGGCTTGCCGGTGCAGCGCCAGGCTGTCGGCGGTGCTGAGCAGCATCAGGACCGTAATGGCCAGAAACGCGCCCCGGTAGGGCGCAACGGGGTCTGCCCCGAAGGCGCCGGGGGCGGCGAAGAGCCGGAGGAACAGGGCGCCGACGGCGATGCCGGCACCGGCCGCAAGCTGGACCAGGGTGGCCGAAATTGCGTTGGCGGATGGCAGCTGCCCCGGGACGATGTCGGCGTACTGGATGGAGGCGTACGCCGAGAAACCGATGGAGCGGAACGCGCCGCTGCAGACCAGCAAGGCGAAGATGAGCGGTTCCGGGGTTCCGGCGTCCAGCAGGGCGCACACGGCAAACGTTGCGGCTGATGCGAGCGACGCGAAAACGAGGACGGGCTTAAAGCCGAACCTGCGGATGAGCGGTGTTGTTGCCGGTTTGATGCCGATATTGCCCACGAAAACCGCGGCCACCATGACGCCCGCATGCAGGGGATCCCAGCCGAAACCATCCTGGAACATGAGCGGCAGCAGGAAGGGGACCGCGCTGATGGTCAGGCGGTAAATAAACCCGCCCGTGGACGTTGCCCGGAACGTCCGGGTGGCGAAGACATTCAGCTGGAAGAGCGGGTTGGTGGTCCGCCGCAACCACAGGATCGCCCCCGCGATCGACACGAAGCCCGCGGCCACGCAGATCGCACCGAACGGTCCCGAGGGGTGGGCAGTGGCGAGTTCGAGGCCCACCACCAGGGCACCCACGCCCAGCGTGGTCAGCAGCAGCCCTACCCAGTCAAGGCGCCGGGACTGGTCTCCCGCTCCCTTGGGGACCAGCCGCAGGGCAGCAATGAACGCGGCCAGTCCCAACGGAATGTTGATCAGGAAGATCCAGTGCCACGACAGGAACGTGGTCAGTGCTCCGCCCACCAACGGCGCAAGGACCGGCGCCAGCAGGCCCGGCCACACCAGGTAGGCCGTAGCCCGCAGCAGGTCTTCCTTGGGGGTGCGGCGCAGCACCACGAGCGTGCCGACCGGCACCATCATGGCGCCGCCCGCGCCCTGCAGGACACGGCTGACGGTGAGCATGGTGAGGTCCTGGCTCAGCGCGCACAAAAGCGAGGCAATGGTGAACACGGCGATGGCGGCGCAGAAGACACGACGGGCGCCCACCCGTTCGGCCAGCCACCCGCTGACCGGAATGCCCATGGCCACCGTCATGAGGTAAGCCGTCATGGTGATGTTGACGTCCGCCGGCGCCACGGCGAAATCCCCCGCAATGCTGGGGATGGCAGTGGTCAGCACCGTGCCGTCCAGGAACTCCATAAAGAAGGTCGCAGCAACGAGCAGGGCCAGCCGGGGCTGCCACTCCTGGCGGACAGCCGAAGCGGCGTTGTTCAGTGGTTCGCTCATGGCTCCTGGCCTGGACTCATTCGCCGATCCTATAGGCGTGCCAGGCATGGTGCCAGAATAAGTCCGCCCCTTACGCGGACCCGCCGGAAGGCCCTACCCCGCCTGTCCCAGCACGAGGGGAAGCACGGCCCCGGCCCCGGCCCGGCGCAGGGCCCGGCCGGCGACTGTGACCGTCCAGCGGCTGTCCGTGAGGTCGTCCACCAGCATGATGCTCTGCCCCTGGATGCCGGCCATGGCCGCTTCCAGCTCAGGTCCCACGGCGAGGCGTTCCCAGACTCCGGCCAGCCGGTAGGCGCTGTTGCCTCCGCGACCGCCGGTGGGTCCGCCGTGCTCCAGGTTCAGCTCGCCCAGGTACGGTATGCGGCCAATCCCGGAGATGCCCCGCGCAAGGGAGCCAACGAGGGCGGGCTTGCTGCGCGACGGGATGCTGACGATGGCTGCGGGACGTCCGGCGCCGCTCCAGCCGGCGTTGCGTTCGTTTCCGGTGCCCCACTCGCGGAGGACCTGGACGCAGGCCTGGAGCATGGCGGGGTCCACCTCGCGGTCCGCGGCTCCTGATGCGAAAATTTCCCGCAGTGCACCGCCCCAGCCGAGGTCCGTCAGGCGGGCCAGCACCCGGCCCTCGGCCAGGCTCTCATCCGGCTTGATCTTGCCCTTGACGGTCACGCCGAGCCTGTCCATGCCGCTGGGCCACTGCAGGCGCGGCTCCAGTGCGATGCCGGCACGGCTGAGCGTCTGCCCCGCCGCTTCCGTTGCAGCTGACGCGATGTCCGCCGGGAACCAGCGTCCGGCGCAGTTGTCGCAGCGGCCGCACGCGTGGGCCGTTTCGTCGTCCAGGACCGAGGTGATGTACTCCATTCGGCACCCGGCCGTGTCCTGGTAGATCACCATGGAATCCTGCTCATCCACCCGGGCCTCGGCAATACGCGTGTACCGTTCGGCGTCGTACGTCCAGGGCTGGCCCGTGGAACGCCAGCCGCCGCCCACGCGCTCCACCGCACCGTCCACGGACAGTACCTTGAGCAGCAGTTCGAGCGGCGTGCGCCGCAGGTCCACGCGGGCTTCGAGGGCCACGGTGGATACAGCGGCGCCGGCCTCGGCCAGCGCGGTAAGGACCGCCGCGGCTTTCTCCTCCGACGGCATGGATGCCGTGGCGAAATACTGCCAGATGTCGCGGTCCTCCGAGCCGGGCAGCAGCAGGACATCGGCGTTCGCCGCGCCACGCCCCGCACGGCCCACCTGCTGGTAGTAGGCCACCGGGGAGGATGGCGCGCCCAGGTGCACCACGAAGCCCAGGTCAGGTTTGTCGAAGCCCATGCCAAGGGCCGAGGTGGCCACTAGCGCCTTGACCTCGTTGTCCTTGAGGAGCTGCTCGGCCCGTTCACGGTCCGCGGGGTCCGTGCGCCCCGTGTAGGCGAGCACTTCATGGCCGGCCTCGGCGAGCAGGCGCGCGGTGTCCTCGGCAGCGGAGACTGTGAGGGTGTAGATGATGCCGCTGCCCGGCAGGTCCGCCAGGTGGGTCAGCAGCCAGCCCAGCCGGTCGCGGGAGTCCGGCAGGCTCAGCACGCCGAGCCGCAGCGACTCACGGCCAAGGGCGCCGCGGATGGTGAGCACGCCGTCGCCCAGCTGTTCCTCAATGTCGTGGACCACGCGGGAGTTGGCGGTTGCGGTGGTGGCCAGCACGGGCACGGTGTCCGGAAGCTGTGTGATGAGGTCCGCGATGCGCCGGTAGTCAGGGCGGAAGTCATGGCCCCAGTCCGAGATGCAGTGTGCCTCGTCAATCACCAGGAGCCCGGTGCGGCGGATCAGTTCCGGAAGCTGGTTCTCCCGGAAGGACGGATTGGTGAGCCGCTCCGGCGAAACAAGCAGGACGTCCACCTCGTCCGCAGCCAACTGCCCGCGGACAGCATCCCACTCCAGCTGGTTGGCGGAGTTGATGGCGACCGCGCGGACGCCGGCCCGGGCCGCTGCCGCCACCTGGTCCCGCATCAGTGCCAGCAGCGGCGACACGATCAGTGTGGGGCCGGCTCCGCGGCGCCTGAGCAGCAGCGAGGCCACAAAGTAGACGGCCGACTTTCCCCAACCGGTGCGCTGCACCACCAAGGCGCGGCGGCCGCGGTCGACCAGGGCCTCAATGGCCTCGTACTGGCCGTCATGAAAGCGGGCTTCCGGATGTCCCACCAGGCTTCGCAGCACTTCCAGGGCCTGGTCCCGGGTGCCCGTTTCACCTGCGGGAAGATCGACGGAAGCGGAAAGGACTGAAGCATTCTGGTTATTGGCCATTGGTTCAGTATCCCAGCCCCCTCTGACAGCCGGGAAGTTCAGGCTCCGGCCATGTGGACTACAGATTCACACCCGGGCCTGCAGGGCACGCCCGGGTAACTCAACTACTCCTCCACGGCCGCGTTGCGCTTCAACGTAAGATGGAACGCGTGACTAGCGACCAGACAAAGACTTTTGACCTTTCGGCATCGTTCAAGGCCTACGACGTACGTGGCATTGTGGGCGAATCCATTACTGCCGAAATCGTCGAAGCCGTAGGCGCCGCGTTCGTGGATGTCCTGAAGCTCGAGGGCCAGACGGTCCTGGTGGGCGGCGACATGCGCCCCTCCTCCCCCGAGTTCAGCAAGGCCTTCGCCAACGGCGCCGCCACCCGCGGAGCAAACGTCCAGCTGCTGGACCTCATCTCCACGGACGAGCTCTATTACGCCTGCGGTGCGCTCAACGCGGCCGGCGCCACGTTCACCGCCAGCCACAATCCCGCCGAATACAACGGCATCAAGATGTCCAAGGCCGGAGCCCAGCCCATCTCCTCGGAGTCGGGCCTGAAGGAAATCCAGGCCCGCGCGGAGGAATACCTCCACGCCGGATCCATCCCGGCCGCGGGCACGCGCGGCCTCATCGGAGTCCACGATGTCCTCAAGGACTACTCCGAATACCTGCGCAAGCTCGTGGACCTCAAGGGATCCCGCCCACTGAAGGTGGTTGTGGATGCCGGCAACGGCATGGCAGGCCTGACCACCCCGGCAGTGCTCGGCGACGCCCTCCTGCCCAAGCTGCCGTTCGACATCATTCCCCTCTACTTCGAGCTGGACGGTTCCTTCCCGAACCACCCGGCCAACCCGCTCGAGCCGGAAAACCTGCTGGACCTGCAGGCCGCCGTCATCGAGCACGGCGCGGACATCGGGCTGGCCTTCGACGGCGACGCTGACCGCTGCTTCGTCATCGACGAGAAGGGCAACCCCGTCTCGCCGTCGGCCATCACCGGTATGGTGGCCCGCCGCGAGATCGCCCGCGCCAAGGCACAGGGCGAGGAAACGCCCACCATCATCCATAACCTGCTGACCTCCAAGGCCGTCCCGGAACTGGTGGCGCACGACGGCGGCCGCGCCGTCCGCACACGGGTCGGGCACTCCTTCATCAAGGCCGTCATGGCAGAGGAAGGCGCCGTCTTCGGCGGGGAGCACTCCGCGCACTTCTACTTCCGCGACTTCTGGAATGCAGACACCGGCATGCTGGCCGCCATGCACGTCCTGGCCGCCCTCGGCGAGCAGGACGGCCCGCTGTCCGAACTCGGCTACGAGTACGAACCCTACGTTTCCTCCGGGGAAATCAACTCCGAAATTGACGACAAGGCAGGCGCTGTAGAGCGCGTCCGTGCCGATTTTGCCGGCGAAGACGTGGATGTCGACCTGCTGGACGGCAGCACGTTCACCGCCCGCGACGGCAGCTGGTGGTTCAACCTGCGCCCGTCCAACACCGAGCCTTTCCTGCGCCTGAACGCAGAGGCCACGGACAGGGTTACGATGGAACGCATCCGCGACCGCGTGCTTGCCCTGGTCAACGGCTAGGCCGCCAGCATGGCTGAACTTTCCGGAACGCCCTGGCGGGACTCTGTGCCCGAGGCCACGGCCACCGACCTGGAAAACCTGCTGGGAACCGGCGTCGGCGCGGCACAGGAGCAGCTCGGGCGCAATGGCGGGTTCCTGCCCTTCGCACTCGTGGTGGAGAACGACGGCGAGGTGCGCCTCGTCGCCGTTACGCCTGCGGACGCCGAGTTCGGCTCGGAGGGTGAATTCGATGCCAATACGATGATCAGCGACCTCACGGAACTGCTCCGGCAGAACCGTGACGATTTCCGTGCCGCCGCCGTGGTCTGCGACATCACCCTGCTGGAAGAGGACACGGATGCCATCCACGTGGCGGCCGAGCACCGTGACGGGTCCGTGTTCGCCGCCGTCCTGCCCTACGAACCCAACACCGAGTCACGCGAATGGGAGTTCGGGCAGCTTTCAGCTGATTCCAACGAGCCCGCCATCTGGGTGGACTAGACCTCCACTAGGTTGATGACATGAAGATCAATGCCTTCGCGGATGTGAGCCTGCGGGCCATGATGGTGCTGTCCGCAGCACCTGACGGCAACCTGCTGACCACGCAGAGCATCGCCGACGCCGTGGGCACCCCGTACAACCACGTCAGCAAGGCCATGGCCAAACTCCGTGAACTTGGCGTGATCGACGTCGAACGGGGCCGGAACGGCGGCTCCAGGCTCAACGAAGCCGGGCGCAGGGCCACCGTGGGCCAGCTGCTGCGGCTCCTCAACACCCGGGTGGATCCGGCCGACTGCCACTCATTGAATGGCGACTGCCCGCTCATCAACGACTGCCGGCTTCGCGGGGCCCTCTCGCGCGCCCGGGAAGCCTTTTACCGCGAACTCGACGACATTGTGGTGTCCACTCTTCCCGGATCCCGCCAGATGGCGCCTGTGTTCCAGGCGATCGGGCTCCGCCCGGGGCTCTGACTCCCGACTCCCTGCAGACCGGGCATTTCCGGATCCGCCGCCCCCGATTTGGATATCTCTTCTACGAAGTGTAGAACTTATGTATAAATACTTGTATTTCAAATACAGGTATTGACGCGGTCCGGATGTACGCCCCGGGCCCTTACCTCAGGAGTACGCATGCTCTCGGACAAATCCCGCCCCGTCATCGAAGCCACCCTCCCGTTGGTCGGTTCCCGGATCGGCGAAATCACCCCCAAATTCTACGCCCGGCTCTTCGCGGCGCACCCGGAGCTGCTGGACGGGCTCTTCAGCCGCTCGAATCAGCGCAACGGCAACCAGCAGCAGGCCCTGGCCGGAAGCATCGCCGCTTTCGCCACCCACCTGGTGAACAACCCCGGTACCCTGCCGGAGACCGTGCTCGCCCGCATCGCCCACCGCCACGCCTCCCTCGGCATCACCGAACCTCAGTACCAGGTGGTCTACGAGCACCTGTTCGCCGCCATCGCCGAAGACCTTGCCGAGGTCATTACCCCGGAAATCGCCGAAGCCTGGACCGAGGTCTACTGGCTGATGGCGGACGCCCTGATCAAGCTCGAAAAGGGCCTCTACGCCGCACAGGCCAACGGCACGATGTGGAGCCTGTGGATGGTCGCCGCCAAGACCCACGCCGGCACCGGCTCGATGACCTTCACCCTGGAACCGGCCGACGACACCCCCATCACGCCCGCCCTGCCCGGCCAGTACGTCAGCGTCAAGGTCACCCTCCCGGACGGGCTGCGCCAGGTCCGCCAGTATTCTCTCTCCGGCGACGCCGGCACGAGCCGCAGCTTCACCACCAAGAAGGACGACGGCGGCGAGGTCTCCCCCGTCCTGCACGACACCGTCCAGGTGGGCGACATCCTCGAGATCTCCAACCCCTACGGCGAGATCACGCTCAAGGAAGGCGAGGGCCCGGTGATCCTGGCCTCCGCCGGCATCGGCTGCACGCCGACCGCGTCCATCCTGCGTTCCCTCGCGGACTCCGGCTCGGACCGCCAGGTCCTGGTCCTGCACGCGGAAAGCGATCTGGAGTCCTGGGCGCTGCGCTCCCAGATGACGGACGACGTCGAACGCCTCGAGGGCGCCGACCTTCAGCTCTGGCTGGAAGAACCGCAGGCCGGTTCCAACGCAGGCTTCATGTCGCTGCGAGAAGTGGACCTGCCGGCAAATGCGTCGCTGTACCTGTGCGGACCGTTGCCGTTCATGAAGCACATCCGCAACGAGGCCATCAACGCGGGAATCCCCGCCACGAAGATCCACTACGAAGTCTTCGGCCCGGACATCTGGCTGGCGAGCTAGCCGAAGCCTTCAGCGGACTGCCGCCCCCTCGGCGGGCTGACCCCCAACAACGGCAGCATCACCTCGTCCACCACCTGCACCAAATAATCGTCCTCGATGGGCGCGGCCGAGAAGATGAATCTCTGCCGTAGCAAGGCGGGGCCTGCCTCGATCTTGCAAGCCGTGGCCAGGGCGGGGTCGCATTCGCCCCGGGCCACGGCTTGCTCAATAATGGCGCGCATGACCTTGACGACGTTGCCCCGCGTGTAGTCGTGGATTTCCGCGGCCACCGCCGGGTTCTGAAGCGCCTCGCCCAGCAGCCCGCGCATGGCCTGCCCCACCACTCCTTGCAGTTGCTGCGCCACCTGCCGCAGGACTGCCAGGGCATCTCCGCGCAGGCTTCCCGTGTCGGGGACGGACGCGGGGCCGGGCATCGCATCGTAGGCTGCCTCTAATACCAATGCCGCACGTCCGGGCCACCGCCTGTAAAGCGAGGCCTTACTGGCCCGGGCGCGCTCGGCGACGCTGTCCATGGTCAAGGCGGCATACCCGGATTCGGCGATCTCCGCCCGGGCCGCTTCGAAGATGGCGCTGCTCAGGGCAGCTCCGCGGCGGCGCGGCAGCTTTCGGTGGTCTTGGAGCTCCGGCATCTCAGGCCCCGTCCGACGTGGGCGCGGACAGGACCGCTCCGGCGGTTCCATCCACAAGTACGCGCTGCCCGCCGGCCAGGGTGCTGGTACCTGAACCAGTGCCCATGACAGCCGGAATTCCGTACTCCCTCGCCACGATCGCCGCATGCGAGCCGAGCCCGCCGGTGTCCACCACCACCGCGGCGGCCCGCTGGAACAGGGGTGTCCAGGACGGGTTGGTATATGGGCAGACCAGCACCTCACCACTGCGCAGCTGGCCGAACTCGGCAGGACCACGGATCACCCGCACGGGCCCGCTCGCCTGGCCGCGGCTGGCTGGCGTTCCGGTGACGAGGGCCCCCTTCACACGGCGATTACGGCCAAAGAGCAACGCCGGGTCCAGCAACGGGATCCCCTCCAACTCGCGCCGCTTCGCCGCCCGCGCCAGCACCACCGGACGGAAACGCTCACGGACGGAAGCTGGCAGCGCCCCGCCGTCGTCCGTGTCCGTGTCCGTGTCCGTGTCCGTGATCGACGCCAGCTCCTCGAAGCGCAGGTGGTAGACGTCGTGCGCCTCGTCGACCACGCCGGCAAGAACCAGGCGGCGGCCGAGCTCCCGGTACGCGCGGCGCATCGGCGGAATGACCTTTGTGGCGTAGAAGTGGCTGTCCTCGCGGAACGCCATTCCGCTCCGTGCGGACTCGACGGCGGCCAGCACGCTCCGGCGCAGCGGCGCGAACCAGAGCAGAGGGTGCCTCCTCAACTCGGACAGCGCCATCCCGGTCTGGTCCACCGTCGGGAGCCGCTCCCCGAACATGGCTTTCACCAGCCCCAGCACCACTTCCGGCGCATCGGACCAGGTGGGTGCACTGCTCAGGACAACGCTGACGGTTTCACGGTGGCCGTATTCGAGCAGAAACGCTTTGAAAGCCTCGCGGAAGGCGACGTGTTCGGGTTCCTTTTCCACCAATTCCAGCAGCCTGCCCGGGTCCGGCTCAGCAAAGGCGCGCGCCAGTCCGGGATCATCGGCGGCAATCGCGGCCAGCTGTTCAAGAGCGCGGTTCGCCTGGCTGGTCCGGGTTTCCGCCCCGGCGATCAGCGCAGCCGCCAGCTTAGCCTTGCCCAGCAGCACGAGCATCAGACGCATTTTCAGCAACGGCACGAAGACTCCGGGCAGGTAGGAGACGCGCAGATCCGTGATGCCCCGCATCGTTGCGAAGGATTCTTCCGCGAGTGCGACGACGGCACGCCACCGTAACGGGCCGGGATCCTTCCCGTTCAGCTGTTCCACGTTCTCAAGGAACGCGGAAAACCGTGGATCCTGTGTCCATTTGGCCGGATCAAACTGCCTGGCGCGGCGCGCCAATGACACAGGCGCGGCCAGCGTCCGGATGGTCGGGTGCGGAATCGGCGGGACGAGCCGCACCACCACGCCGTCCTCCTCCGGGAGGAGCTGATCAACCGTTGGGAAGACCACCCCCACGCTTCCGGCCATCCGATGCAGCATGGCCAGGATTCCCCGGCTCATCCAGCCGGACACATCCAGCGGATAGGGCCGTTCCTGGAACATCTCCATGAAAAACGGCCCCAGCCGACGTTGGAAGGGGTTGAGCGTCTGCGGCTGGGGCGGCAGCGCCGTCATAGGCCGCGACTGCAACACATACAGGAGTCCCCCGGAGACCGCCCATTCAATATCCTGCGGCCGCCCGAAGTGTTGCTGTGCCCGCTGCCCCAGACGGGCCAGCTCCGTCAGTTGATCCGCGGCCAGCTCCGGCCCGGTGCCTGGCGCTCCGGGCTGTTCCTGTGTGCCGCCGCCCGCGGCCGCACTGATCATCACTTCCCGGCCACCTGGCGCAAAGCTGAGCGCCTTTCCCGTGCGGTCCAGGACATAGTGTTCCGGCGTCACCCGCCCTGCGACCACTGCCTCCCCCAGCCCAGGGCTCGCGTCCACCACGATTTCACCACGCGCGCCCGTGACGGGGTTAGCGGTGAACATGACTCCGGCCGTATCGGCGGGCACCATTCTCTGCACGACGACGGCGATGGCCAGCCCGCGCGGATCGATCCCCTGACGCTCGCGGTAGGCAACGGCCCGGTCCGTCCACAGCGACGCCCAGCAGTCGGCGACGGCCTGGACCACGGCGTCCTCGCCGAGTACGTTCAAGTACGTGTCCTGCTGGCCGGCGAACGCGGCCCCCGGCAAGTCCTCCGCAGTGGCACTGGAACGAACTGCCACGGCTCCGCCACCCAGCTCCGCATAGGCTGACCCGATCTCTTGCCACAAGTGTCCGGGTACCTCCGTTCCGGTGAACAGGGCACGGATGGCGGCGCCGCGGCTTTCACCGTCAGCCGTGCCAATGTCCGGGCCGTCGCCGGACTCAGCGCGCAGCAGGCCCTCCAGTGCCGCACCCACCGTTGTCTCCGCCAGGAAGGACAAGTACGCGCCGGTGGTGATGATGAAGCCCTGCGGCACGGGAAATCCCTGGCGCACCAACTCGCCCAGGGCAGCACCCTTTCCGCCGGCGGCAGCGATGTCTCCTACGCCGAAATCGGCCAGCGGGGCGGTGGTCTTCTCAGTCATCCGGGGCTCCTCGTGGTTTGCGGTCGGCAGGGTCTGCGGCGTCAGGGTCTGCGGCGTCGGAGTGCGCCGTGGTCCGCAGCTCCCGCTCGGGCAGGAAGAGCGTCAGGACGAATGCCGCGGCCAGCACCATGGCGGCATAGCCGAAAACAGGCGGAAGTGCATGGCCGAACGCCTCGGCCACTGCACTGCGGTCCGCAGCAGGCAGACGCTCAAGCGCCTTGGGCGTCAGTGATTTGAGACTCTCCCCCAGTGCGGCTGCCAGCGACGCGGGGACGGCGGCGGCGAAGCGCACAGTGATCAGGGAACCCAGAACTGCCACACCGACGGAGGCGCCCACCTGGCGAAGAAAGGTCACGGTGGAAGTGGCGGCGCCCAGGTCGCGCCGCTCCACGGAATTCTGCACCACCAGCACCATGACTTGCATGACCAGCCCGATGCCCAGCCCGAGCAAAAGCATCGACGCCAGCACCAGCCACGGGTTGCTCCTCGAATCCATGGTGCTGAACAGCCAGGTTCCGGGAACGGCCAGCAACGTCCCGGCCACCGGGTACAGCTTGTAACGTCCGGTGCGGGTGATCAGCGCGCCGGATGCCGCCGTCGTGAGCAACAGTCCGGCCATGAGGGCGATCAGCATGCCGCCCGAAGCGGTGGCCGACATGCCCATGCCCACCTGCAGGAAGGCCGGAAGGTAGCTCAGCGTGGCGAACATGGCGAAGCCGATCAGGAAGCTGACCGCCGTGGGGACCGCGAATGCGGCGTCGCGGAACAGCGACAACGGGATGATCGGATCCGCCGTGCGTCGCGCGACTAACAACCAACCGGCCATGGCCGCAACAGCCACCGCCGCCAGGACAGGCGTCACCCAGCCTGGCCCCGAATAGCTCCCGCCGCTGCAGAGCAGGATCACCGAGACAATTGCCAAGCACAGCAAAGCCGCGCCGGCGTAGTCCACCCGTCGCCCGCGCGGGGTGTCCGGCAGCCGGAGCGTGAGGGTCACCACCGCAAGGGCGGCCAGGCCCAACGGCACGTAGAAATAGAAAATCCAGCGCCAGGAGAAGTGGTCCACCACTGCCCCGCCGGCAAGTGGACCGCCTACCGCGGCCACAATGAAGGCGGCGCCGATGATGCCAAGAAACCTGCCGCGGTCGCGCGGACTGACAAGTTCGCCAATGATCGCCTGTGCCCCGATCATGAGCCCTCCGCCGCCGATGCCCTGAATCGCCCGGTAGGCGATGAGTTCCGGCACGGTCTGCGCCAAGGAGCACAACGCCGCGCCAATAATGAAGAAGATCAGGGAGCCTTGGAGGACGCGCCTGCGCCCAAAAGCATCGCCGAGTTTGCCGGTCAGGGGCATAGCGGCCGTGGCGGCGACAAGGTAGCCGGTGATGATGGCGGACATCTGGTCCAGACCACCCAGGTCTCCGGCAACGGTGGGCAGTGCAGAGGCCATGACCGTCTGGTCAAGGGCGCCGAGGAACATCACAAGCAGGATGCCAGGCAGCGCCGCCCTGATGGCAGACGGGAGCCGTTTGGTGTGCTGCTGGGCGTTGTCCATGGCCCGGTCCCTCAACTTAGAGAACAACTAGTTCTCTAAAAGCTACGCCCGGCCGCCGCGCGGCACAATGGCCAGGCGCATGATCGACTGCCACGGACCGGCCGTTTGACCGCGGAAACCGCTGTCACGGAGTAATCGACGGTGAAATGACGACGGCGGCCCCGCTCCTTCCAGGGGAAAGGTGCGGGGCCGCCGTCGTCCTTACTGGAATGTCAGCCGAGGCGGGCCTTCAGGCCCTCCAGCTCGGACTGCAGTGCCTCAGGCAGCGAGCCGCCGAAGTTGGCGAACCATTCCTCGATGGAGGCGAGTTCGGTGGCCCACTCGGCCGGGTCGACGCGGACGGCTTCTTCAACCTGGGCAGGGGTCATGTCCAGGCCCTTAAGGTCGATCGAGTCACCGGTGGGAACGAACCCGATGGGGGTCTCCACGGCGTCAGCCTTGCCTTCCAGGCGTTCGATGGCCCACTTCAGAACGCGGGCGTTGTCACCGAATCCGGGCCAGGCGAAGCCGCCCTCGGAATTGCGGCGGAACCAGTTGACCAGGAAGATCTTGGGCAGGCGCTCCGGGTTGGCCTTGGCGGACAGGTTGACCCAGTGGTTCAGGTAATCGCCTGCGTCGTAGCCGATGAAGGGCAGCATGGCCATCGGATCCCGGCGAACAACACCAACGGCACCGGCTGCAGCGGCAGTGGTCTCGGACGACAGGGTGGAGCCCATGAAGATGCCGTTGGACCAGCTGCGCGCCTCGGTGACCAGCGGAATGGTGGTCTTGCGGCGGCCGCCGAACAGGATCGCGGAAAGCTCCACGCCGTCCGGGTTGTTGTACTCCTCGGCCAGCATGTCGATCTGGTCGATCGGCGTGCAGAAGCGGGAGTTCGGGTGCGCAGCGGGCTTGTCCGAGTCCGAGGTCCAGGAGTTGCCCTGCCAGTCGGTGAGGTGCGCGGGCACTTCCTCGGTCATGCCCTCCCACCACACACCACCGTCGTCGGTCAGCGCGACATTGGTGAAGATGCTGTTGCCCTTGGCGATGGCGCGCATCGCGTTGGGGTTGGTTCCCCAGCCGGTGCCGGGAGCGACGCCGAAGAGGCCGGCCTCGGGGTTGACGGCGCGGAGCTCGCCTTCCTTGCCGAAGCGCATCCAGGTGATGTCGTCACCCAGGGTCTCCACCTTCCAGCCTTCGATGGTGGGATCGAGCAGCGCGAGGTTGGTCTTGCCACAGGCGGACGGGAAGGCAGCCGAGACGTAGTACGTCTTCTGCTCCGGGGACGTCAGCTTCAGGATGAGCATGTGCTCAGCCAGCCAGCCTTCGTCGCGGGCCATCACGGAGGCGATGCGGAGGGCGTAGCATTTCTTGCCCAGCAGCGCGTTTCCGCCGTAGCCGGAGCCGTAGGACCAGATGGAGCGCTCCTCGGGGAAGTGCACGATCCACTTGTCCGGGTTGCACGGCCACGGCACGTCGGCCTGGCCGGCCTCGAGCGGGGCACCCAGGGAGTGCAGGGCCGGGACGAAGAACGCGTTGGTCTCGGTGATGCGGTTCAGCACGTCGGTGCCGATGCGGGCCATGATGCGCATCGAGGCAACAACGTAGGCACTGTCGGTGATTTCGACGCCGAACTTGGGATCTTCGGCGTCCAGGTGGCCCATGACGAACGGGATCACGTACATGGTGCGGCCGCGCATGGAGCCGGCGAACAGTCCGCGCAGCTTCTGCTTCATCTCGGCCGGGGCCATCCAGTTATTGGTGAAGCCGGCGTCGTGCTCCTTCTCGGAGCAGATGAAGGTCTGCTCTTCCACGCGGGCTACGTCCGCGGGATCAGAGAATGCAGCGAAAGAGTTGGGGAAGAGCTCCTGGTTCAGGCGCGTCAGCGTTCCTGCTGCGACGAGTTCGTCGGTGAGGCGCGTGTTTTCCTCTTCGGTACCGTCAACCCAGTGGATGCGGTCCGGCTGAGTAAGTTCTGCAACCTCTTCGACCCATGCCAGCAGGCCAGCATGTGTAGTGGGTGCTTTCTCAAGCAGCGGCAGTCGTGCGAGATCGCCCATTGCGGTTCCCTTCCTCGGGTTCAGTGGTGTGTCCTAAATGCTAGGGCTCTAGACCACTGGAATTTCTGGGCTAGAGATGGGATGTCCTCGTGGGTAAAAAGCAAAAACCGCGGAAAATCAAGGAACAGCACCCAAGAAATCACCCCTTTTTGTGAGTAAGGTCACATAGACCGGTCTAGTTGTGTAGATTACACACGTTTCGATTTGGAACTCCGTGGCAACTCGCGTAAAGTAATTCGAGGTTCGGGGGTGAACGAAAAACTCCCGGAACCGAGAATGCGCCCATAGCTCAGCTGGATAGAGCGTCTGTCTACGGAACAGAAGGTCAGGGGTTCGAATCCCTTTGGGCGCACAGACAGAAAGATCCGCACCGGTTCGCCGGTGCGGATCTTTTTTTGTTTCAGTATGTTTCGTCCTGACCGGCCGAGGGCGGCCGACCTGACCGCCCCTTCGGGTCAGGCCGCCACCTACTTCTCTATTGACTCGGTGATGCGGTGACGGATGCCGTCGAAGTGGCGGTTGAGCCGTTCAGCAGCCAGGGCCTTGTCACCGTCCGCCACTGCCTCATAGATCCCGCGGTGCATCGCCGCCGTCTCCGTCAGGTCCTCGGCACCGGTGCCGACCTCGAGGTGGATTTGCCGGTACACCTTCCAAAAAACGGCGAGCAGGTTGATCAGCAGAGCATTGTTTAGCGGCTCAAACAACCGCCAGTGGAACTCGGCGTCCGCTTCCACAAACGCCTCCCCCGCGGCAGCCAGCTCCTCCATCCGGACCACGGACTCCTCAACAGCTGCCAGCTGCCCGGAGGTCATCGCGTCCATGGCGCTGCCGACCAGGCCGGATTCGAGGGCCTGCCTGACGTCCACCAGCTCCAGGGCCTCACCGCCCTTGTGCCGCAGCGACAGCCGGCCACGGAATGTCAATCCATCTGCCAAGGCATCAAAATTACTGGGCGCAACAAACATTCCGAATCCGTGGCGGATTTCCACAACGCCAAGCGCCTGCAGCACTTTGAGCGATTCACGGAGCGTATTCCGCCCCACGCCCAACGCCACGGCGAGCTCGTTTTCGGTGGGCAGCGGATCGCCCGCCTCGAGTTCACGCTCCAGGATGAGGTCCATGATGTCCGCCTGAAGCGCGCGGAGCCGCGCCTGGGCGCTGAACCGCGCCTGCGAAGCGACGCCTGATGTAGTCATGGGTTCCCCTAACCGAGAGTCCTGAACCACCGTACGCAGTGGGTCACAGCAAACAATATTGGATGTCCCACCTACTGTTAAGCTCCCGCGCCTGTCCCGGTCCCGATTCCGGGCGCCAATCCCCGGGCTTCATCCCGCAACACGTCCCGGATGCCGGGCGTAGTCTGTTGCCATGACGGCGACAATTGAACGCGAATTCGATGTCATAGTGATCGGCGCGGGCGCCGCGGGGGAAAACGTCGCGGACCGCGTGGTCCAGGGCGGCCTGACGGCGGTCCTGGTGGAGGCGGAGCTGGTGGGCGGCGAATGCTCCTACTGGGCCTGCATGCCCTCCAAGGCCCTGCTGCGCCCCGGCACCGCACTCCATGGCGCACAAACCGTTCCCGGTGCCGGAGAAGCGGTCACACGGACCCTGGACGTATCCGCCGTACTCAAGCGCCGGGACTACTTCACGTCCAACTGGCAGGATGACGGCCAGGTCAAATGGGTGGAGGACACCGGGATTGAACTGATCCGGGGCCGTGGCCGCATCACCGGCCCCCGTGCGGTCGAAGTGACGGGATTGGACGGCAAGAACTACCTCCTCTCGGCGAGGCACGCCGTCGTACTCTCCACCGGATCGGCCCCCACAGCCCCGCCGGTGGCAGGCCTGGCGGAGCTGGACTACTGGACCACCCGTGAGGCCACCTCCGCACGCAGCGTTCCGCGCAGCCTGGTGGTCCTCGGCGGCGGGGTGGCCGGCACCGAGCTGGCGCAGGCATTCGCCCGGCTTGGTTCGTCCGTGACGCTCGTGGCGCGCGGCGATCTGCTCAGCATGTACCCGCAGGACGCCACTAATCTGGTTCTGGCCGGGCTCCGCGCGGACGGTGTGGACGTCCGCCTCAACACCGGCACTGAGCGGGTCAGCAAGAACGACGACGGCTCCGTCACCGTGGATCTGGCGGACGGCAACAGCGTCAGTGCCGAGCAGCTGCTGGTGGCCACCGGCCGCCATGCCGCCCTGGACGGATTGGGGCTGGAAGCCGTGGGCCTTGGCGCGGCCGACGGCAAAGTGCCGCCGCTTCGCACGGATACCACCGGGCTGGTGGAGGGCATCGACGCCGCCCACAACGGCAACGGCGACGGCGGCAACGGCCGGTGGCTCTATGCGGTGGGGGACGCTGCCGGCAGGGTTATGCTGACGCACCAGGGCAAATATTCGGCACGCGCCACAGGCGACGCCATCGCCGCGCGGGCCAAGGGTGAGCTGCACGGAACACCGGCGCCGTGGAGCCGCTTCGCGCAGACCGCCAACGACCATGCCATCCCCAACGTGGTGTTCACGGATCCCGAGCTCGCCAGTGTTGGCCGGTCCGTCGGCCAGGCGGCGAAGGACGGCTACAACGTCTCCTCGGTGGAACTCCCCATCAACGTGTCCGGCTCCTCGCTGCATTCCGAGCACTACGAGGGCTGGGCGCAGCTGGTGGTGGACGAGGACCGGAAGGTGCTGCTCGGGGCCACGTTCGCAGGCCCGGACGTGGCCGAGCTCCTCCATGCCGCCACCATCGCCGTGGTGGGCCAGGTGCCACTTGACCGGCTGTGGCATGCGGTGCCGTCCTATCCCACCATCAGCGAGGTGTGGCTGCGGCTGCTCGAGGAGTACGGCCTCTGACACACCGCTGATGCCGTCCCGCCTAACGGCGCTGACTGCTTGGTCACATCCGCCGCATACTATTTGAACTGACTGGTCAGTTTAGTTAGCCTTGAAGCAGAAACCCTCTGCGAAAGGCTCCAATGCTCTCGGTTCGACAACTTCACGTGAAAGGCCGGCGGGATGACCTCCTCCCGCCGACTTCACTCCAGGCCCGGCGGGGCGAGCTCGTTCTTGTAGCCGGCGCCGGCCAGGACCAGAGAACTGCGCTGGCGCTCACACTGAGCGGACGCATGAAACCGTCGTCCGGCGAGCTCCTGTGGGACGGTGTGGCGAAGACCAAGCACATTCGGCTGGCCAGCTCCCTGGTGGACGCCCAGGGGGTCAATGAACCCGAACAGCACCTGAGCGTGCGCGATCTCGTCACCGAAGACCTGGTGCTGATCCCACGGCGCTACCGCGGTGCGCTCCTCAGCAAACCGTGGCTCAAAGTCAACCGCTTCGAGGACATCGCCGGCCTGTGGACGGAACAGCTGGACCCCGCCAGGCGCATCGAACTGCTCACTGCCCTCTCGCTCGCCAACCCGGACACCGACCTCCTGGTGGTCGACTCCCCCGATCGCCACAGCGCTGACACCGCAGACTGGCTGCCTCGGCTTCAGGAGCTGGCGTACGACGTCGGCCGGCACCTCGCCGTCGTCGCCACGGTCGCTTCCCTCCCGGACAACTGGACCGGGCCCGCCGCGGTGATCGGCAACGCCGTACCCCGGACGGCGGACACAACTGCCGCTGCGACCCCCGAGTCCCCGGAATCCCCGGGCGCCGATGCCCCAACCCCCGAAACAGAGGACGCAAAGTGACTGTGCTGCGGCTGGCCCGCTCCGAACTCAAGCGCATGACGGGCGGGCTGCTGCCCAAGCTGACCATCATTGCCCTGACCATGGTGCCGCTGCTTTACGGGGCGGTGTACCTCTACGCCAACTGGGATCCGTACAGCAACCTGGACCAGATCGACGCCGCACTGGTGGTGGAAGACACCGGCGCCACGTCCGGCGACGGAACACAGCTGCATGCCGGCCAGGATGTAGCGGACAGCCTCATCGACGGTCACGTGTTCAACTGGCAGCCGGTCGATTCCGCAGGGAAGGCCGATGAAGGAGTCAGCAGCGGCAAGTACGCCTTCGCCCTCAAGATTCCCAAGGACTTCTCCGCGAACCTTGCCTCCCCCGGCAGCTTTGACGCAGCCAACCAGGCCATGCTGAACGTGACCACGAACGACGCCAACAACTACCTCCTGAGCACCATCGTGGACAAGCTGACCACGGCCGTCCACTCGAGCGTCGCGAAGGAAGTGGGCGAGGAAACCGCCAACCAGCTGCTCACCGGATTCGGCACCATCCACACCCAGATGGTCAAGGCCGCGGACGGCGCCGGCCAGCTTTCCGACGGCGTGACCAAGCTCCACGACGGCACCGTGACCCTTCACGACGGCACCACGCAGCTGAGCAGCGGGGCCGGCGAGCTCTACAGCGGCCAGCTCAAGCTGCGCGACGGCGCCAACCAGCTGAACGCCGGCGCGGCACAGCTCAGCGACGGACTGGGCCAGCTCGAGGACAAGACGGCCTCCCTGCCGGCCGATTCGCAAAAGCTGGCCGACGGCGCCGCCCAGGTGGCCGCCGGAAACGCCACCCTGAACACCAAGGTGCAGGACGTCGTCGGGCAATTGAACGCGGCGGACCAGGGGCTGCGGACCCGGATTGTGGAGTCCAACAGCAGGCTGATGGCCGCCGGGATCATCACCCAGGCCCAGGCGGACAGCATCCTGGCGGACTTTGATGCGGCTGCTGCCTCCGGACCGGTCGCGGACGCCAAGGCGAAAATCCAGTCTGATGCGGCGCAGATCCAACAGCTTGCCGACGGTTCGGCTGCAGTGAGCGCCGGTGCCGCCAAGCTGGCGGCAGCCACTCCCGCCCTGACGGGCGCCATCTCCCAGGCGTCCGCGGGCGCCGACCAGCTTCATACCGGATCATCCGCGCTGGCGGCCGGTGAGCAGAGTGCCGTTGACGGCGCCGCGAAGCTCGCCGAAGGCGCCCGGACGCTCGACGGCGGCGCGGCGCAGCTTGAGGACGGAGCGGCAACGGCTGCCAGCGGAGCAGGCACCCTTGCCTCGGAGCTGGCCAAGGGCGCCGGGCAGGTTCCCAACCCCGACGATGCCCAGAAGGACAGCCTCGCCAAGGTCATGGCCGATCCTGTGGCCGTCAGCAACGTCTCCCAGGCGAAAGCCGGGTCCTATGGGGCCGGCCTCGCACCGTTCTTCCTGACCCTGGCACTGTGGATCGGCATCTTTATGCTCATCCAGGCCATGCGGCCGGTCACGCAGCGGGCGCTAGCGTCCAACGCGCCGTCGTGGAAGATCGCCGTGGGCGGCTGGCTTCCCTTCCTGGCTGTCTCCGTTGTCCAGGCGAGCCTGCTCACTCTCGTGGTGGACCTGGCGCTGGGCCTGAACCCCGCGCACCCGGTGCTGATGTGGCTGTTCATGCTTGCCGCCGCCATGGCATTCAGCGCCATCATCCAGGGCATCGTGGCCTTGCTTGGTTCACCCGGGAAGCTGGTGGTGCTGATCCTGCTGGTGCTTCAGCTGGTGTCCTCGGGAGGCACCTTCCCCTGGCAGACCACGCCCCAGCCGCTGCACGTGGTGCACGAGGTCCTCCCGATGGGCTATGTGGTCACAGGGATGCGGCACCTGATCTACGGCGCGGACCTGTCGATGATCCTGCCCACCGTGGCCGGCCTGCTTGGCTACACTGTGCTGGGGGCCGCGCTGTCAACGCTGGCCGTCCACAAGCACAAGTTCTGGACCCTGAAGTCCCTGAAACCGGAGATCGCCGTATGAGCATGCAGGAAGCCGGCGACAAGAAGCTCCGCCCCGCCCGCACCAATGCCACCAAGCAGAAACTGTTCGAAGCCTCCATGGAACTGATCGGGGAACGCGGTGCGGCAGGCGTCACGGTTGACGAGATCGCTGCAGCAGCCGGCGTTTCCAAGGGAACCGTCTATTACAACTTCGGCAGCAAGTCCGCCCTGATCGCCCAGCTGCTGCGCCACGGCGTGGACATCCTGCTGGCCAGGCTGCTGAGCGTGAAGGACTCCTCCGCTGACCCGCTGGCGGCCATGGACGAGATGATCGGCCAGGCGATGGACTTCATGGCCGAGTACCCGTCCTTCGCCAGGCTCTGGGTCAGCGAGAACTGGCGGACCCCCAGCGAGTGGCAGGACACCTTTGCCGAGCTCCGCGGCCGCCTGCTGGAAGTGATCGGCGCCGCGATCGAGGGCGTGGCCGGACAGTACGACGTTGACGAATCCATCTCCCGTGGCAGCCTGGAGACCGCCATCTTCGGCGCATGCTTTGTGGTGGGCCTGGACCGCCAGACGTACAACCCCGAGCGCACGCGCGAACAGAGCGTCGCGGCCATCATGGCAATCATGCGTGGCTACGTCAGGAAGTAGCGCGCATCGGGGAAGATTAGTCACATGCGCCACATGGGTAACAGTGGAAGACTGGCCATCGTTGCGGCCTTCGCCGCGGCGGGCCTTCTGGTGCTCACCGCGATCACGCTCGAAGAGGCAGTGATGTACACGTTCCTCGGAGCCGTGGCGGTGGGATACCTTGCCTGTGTCGTCCAGGTGGTGGCCCGGCGACGCAACGTGGCCCTGCTGGCGGGAGGCGTGGGAACCAGCCTGTTCATCGGTTTCGCCATTGCGTTCCTGCGCATGTGGGGGCTCGCCTTCACCGCGGAACCGGATTCGCTGGGCACGGCCGTGACCACGCAGGACTCCGATATCTACTTCTACCTCGCTGCCGTTTCCGGGGCGGGAACGCTGCTGGTTCTGTTCACCGGCGCGGTGTGGCCGGCCGGCAGGCAGCTCCGGCCGGGCCGCAACCAGTCCGGCCGCAAACAGTCTGGACGCAACCAGTCTGGACGGCGCAGACCTGCAGGCGCCGCCAGCCGACCGGCCGTCCGGCCTGCCGCACGCGCGGCTGCCGGGACCGCCTACGGACGCGTTCCCGCGTCAAGGTCAGGAGCCACCCGCGCCCCGGCGGCCAAACGGCCCGCGTCGGCGTCGTCATCCGCCAAGGCCCCCGTGACGCGCGTGTCCCGGCCGGCACCCAAGTCCGCCGCGCCTAAACCCGCCGTGCCCAAGCCGGCGCCCAAGCCATCGCCCAAGTCGCCCGCAAAGGCCACATCACGTCGCTGAGCATGCCATCTGCGCTGGCCCGGGGTGGCCCCCTGCCGGCCCGGCCGGAGGACGGCGATAGCCACTCCGCACAGCAACAGGAGCCCGCCGGCCATCTCCGCAGGTGAGGGGACCTCGCCCAGGACCAGCCACGCCGTCGTCATTCCCACCACCGGGACAAGCAACGTAAAGGGGACCACTGCCGACGACGGGTAGAGGCCCAGGAGCCAGTTCCAGATTCCGTAGCCCACCAGGGACCCGAGGACGGCCGTGTAGATGGCGCTCAGGATGGTGACCAACTGCATCCCTGTGAGAGTGCCGCCCACGGCGGCCGGACCGTCGATCAACAGTGACAACCCGATCAGCGGCAGCGGAACCACTGCACCGGACCACACCACGAGGCCCAGGCCGGAGGAGGCCTTGGCCTGCCGGGCGACGATGTTGCCCGCCGCCCAGGACAGCGCGGCCGCCAGCACGATAATCAGGGGAAGAACAGGCGCCACCATGCTGCGGCCGACTGCCACCACTGCAAGGCCCGCCACACCGAGCACGACGCCGGCGAGCTGGCGTCCGCTGGGACGTTCACCCAGGATTCCGGCAGCCAGCAGCACCGTTAGCAGCACCTGTGCCTGCAGGACCAGTGAGGCCAGCCCGGCAGGCATACCCAGGGCCATGGCCAGGTAGAGGAGGCCGAATTGTCCGGCACTCATAAACAGGCCGACGCCAAGGATGGCCCGCCAGCTGACGTCAGGCCTGCGAATGAAGAAGATCCACGGAAAGACCACCAGTACAAAGCGCATGGCCACAAACAGCAGCGGCGGCACTTCCGTGCCGTTGGCGTGCAGGCCGAGGTCGATCGCCACGAAGTTCGCACCCCACAGGACGGCCACGAGGACCGCAAGGGCGGAATGGCGAAGGTTCACTCTCCGGCTGCCGGGTCAGTACTGCAGCGCCAAGGTACGCCGGTCAAAGGTTCCGGGGGCGCTCTCCGGGAGCCCCGTCCGCTCCGCCGTCATGCTGGTCGCCGCCCGGGACGGAATCGGTCCGCCGTGTCGTCCCGGGTTCCGCGGCGCCCGCCTCGGTTGTGCGGGGTTCGTTCGTTCGGGGTTCGTTCGTTCTGGGTTCGGCAGCGGATGGTCCGCCAGCCGGCGGAATGTTGTCCGCGCCTCCGCGGGTGCCCGCTTCCGCACGCGTCTGCGGCGAAACGGGGGCCTCATCGTTCCGGTCGGTGTCGTACCCGTCGGTGTCTTGCCGGTCGGCGGTGACCACGTCCGGGTCAACTTCATCGGCTTCGCGTAGCTGCTCCTGCGAAGCCGCCCGCACGCGTTCCGATTCCTCCTGCTTTTCGCGGGCATCCCGGCGCAGGCGCTCGGCGTCCACCTCGGCCTGCTTGGCATCGGCCTCGGCACGCGCCGCCTTGGCCTCGCCTTCCCGCGCTCCGAGCTCATCGGCCTGGGCCTTTTCACGCATCTCGGCGGCCCGGTTCCTGTCCGCCTCCACCTTGCGCCTGCGGTTGAAGAACAGTACCGCTGCAATGATCGCAACCACCACCACAATGCCGATGATGATGCCCACAAGCTGTCCTGAGTCCATGATGATCTCCTTCTAACCTGGGCCGCCGATGAATATCTCCAGTAAACATCACAAACCCGCTGCTGACCATGAACCGCGGCGGCTAATTGCAGGGGCCTACTTGTGCCCCCGGGGCACCTTGAAGTGCGTCAGCCGGGCGTCCTGGCCGTCCAGTTCAGCCCAGGTCTTTTCAGTTTCCAGCACGGTCAATCCGCTCGTGGGAAACCGGGTGGCAGCGTCCATGTAGGCATCGTGGTTGGAATCGCGCGAAGCCAGGTGCATGGCAAGATCCTGCACACCGGGCATGTGGGAGATCACCATCAGCGTGGTCACGGTGTCCGGCACATGGTTGATGACGGTAAGCATCCGAATTGCCGATGCGCCGTAGAGGCCGTCCTCAAGTTTCGGTGTCGGGGCCTTGTCCCCCAGTTCCGCGCACACCCACGTGCACGTCTGCCGGGTCCGCAGCGCACTGGAGCACAGGATGAAATCGGGAACCACTCCGTGCTTGAGCAGCCACTTGCCTGCCAGCGGCGCCTCCCGGTGTCCGCGCTCTTCCAGCGGCCGCTCATGGTCGGGCACGCCTCCGGGCCAATCGGCCTTGGAGTGCCGCATGAGGACCAGCCGCCTGATGTGATGCTCGCTCATGCACCAATCCTAGTGCGGCGGCCTCGCCCCTCAGGTCACGGCCGCCCTGCACACGGTTTAGCCCTCCAGAACAAAGGTCACTTCGAGCACGACGTGCCAGGCAACCACGGCGCCGTTCGCGATTTCGACCTTCTGTTCCTTCACCCAGGCCCCCGTGACACCCCGCAGCGTCTTGTTGGCCCGGTCGATGCCTTCCTTGATGGCATCATCAAACGAGGTTTTCGAGTTCGCGCTCAGGGTTGTAATGCGTGCAACTGACATGGTTCCTCCTGATAGTCGGATGGACGATCAGAGCCTACGCCGCACCACCCCAAGCCAACAGGGCCATAGGACCACGCCCACACCCACGCCAACGCCGCCCCCCCACCAGCCTCGGAGGCACACACTTCAAGTGCCCACCCGCGCGGGACCAGCGTCCCGGCTGCGATCGGCGGGCGCTGAAGCGCAGCGGCACGTCCCGAAAAGCGCCGTTGTTGCGTGAGGAACGAGCGCAGGCGACGAGGGATCGTGCCGCGAAAGCGAAAAGCGCCCGCCCCCAACAGAGGGAACGGACGCTTTGCGCGGAGATAAGGCTAGATGGAGTATTCCGGAGCGGCCCAGACCACGACCTCCGGGTGCTCGTAGAACCGGTAGCCCTGGCCGCGGACCGTGCGCACGGTGTTGGCGAGGCGGCCCAGCTTGGAGCGGAGGCGGCGGATGTGGACGTCGATGGTGCGCTCGTTGGGAACCTCTTCGGCGTTGCGCCACAGGCCCTCGAGCAGTTCGTCTCGGCCCACGGTGCGGGTGCCGTTTTCGACGAGGTAGTTGAGGAGCTCGAATTCCTTGAAGGTCAGGTTCAGGGATTCGCCGTCGAGGTGGACTTCGCGGCGGGCCAGGTCGATGAGGACGCCGGACGGCCGGGGATCCTGGGGCTGGGGCAGCCGGGCGGCTTCCGTGCGCTGGCGGGAGTTGACGGTGGGGTCACCGAAGGTGGACCGTACGACGTCGAGCGCGGAGCCCGGGGCGCTGGCGGGGGCAACCGCCACGGCAGCGTAGCTCTCCGCACCGGAGACAAGGGACTGTGCGTAAGCCCGGATTTCCTGGGCAAGCTTGGCGATGGAGGTGCCGGCTGCTGCCGCGGTTTCCTCGTCGATGCCCATGTACAGGACAAATCCGCGGGCAACGTTTTCGTTTGCGACGGGGCGGATAGCGCTGCCGTTGGCCGGTGCAATCACGGGGGTGGGCGCCGTCTGCGGGGCTGACTCGGCGGCGGGAACAGCGCGAAGCTGGCCATAAGAGTTCGGGTTGTAGCCCTGCGGCGCATAGCCGGGGGCCGGGAAGCTGTTGCCGGGGGCTGCCGGGGCGAACGCCGGTCGGGCGCCAAATCCCTGGCGGAGGCCGGAAGGCTGGCCGCCCTTGTTGGCGTTTCGGACGGAGATGTGGACGTATCCAGATGCAACTGACATGGAATGCTTACCTCAATGTGAATGGCCGTCATCGCGGCTCGAATGCTGGCTTTCCCCGCAATGAGATCTGGGGAGGGGCGCCCGACGCTGGGCTTGGGGCGAATGCCTAAAAACTTCTCGGGGTGGGAAAGTTAGGCGTGCATTCGACAACAGCGCATGTCTTCGCCAGCGGGTGGGCTGGTCCAGGTTTCTGCGGCTGCAGGTGCTGTTGAGTTCTTGTTCACAATTGAAGTGTGCAACGTAACAATGAAAACTTGCAAGTAACAATGGGCGGAATCGTCCGCATCGTGAGACGGAATCCCGCATTGTGGCCCAAATCACGATTCTGAAATGCCAATAAAATAACAGGTGTTTTTCAGAACGATCGATCGGAATTGGTCAGATTCCGAATAATATTCTCCGAAACGAACCCTTTCGTGGCAAAAATTCAGTCAGTATGGAATTGCTGAAATACGAGGTCCGCTTATTGCCGATGTCCAGCCCCCGGTTTTGCTTCGCGGAAAAATCTGGCCCCTGGAACCCGCTCGGAACCCCCGCCCGCTCAGTTGGACTGCCCTGTGAGCGTGGTGGCCACGAGCTGAACGGACTCCGCCGGGAACCCGTTGGATTCCTTCGCAGCAACGATCCTTACCATGGTGCCGGAGGCGATATCGGCGACTGTCAGCTGGCTGGTTGAGGTTCCGCCGGCCTGTTGACGCCTTTGTTGCAGATTGCTCACTGCCACGTCCGAACCCAGCGAATACGACCGGCTGAACCCGTCCGTGCTCTGGACGGTCACGGCGTCCGAACTGACCTCGGTGATCGTCCCCTGCTGTTCCACTTTAGTGACGTAGGCCCCGTCCTGCAGGATCACGTATTCGGAGTGCACGGCGGCGGACACCCCGCTCCCCATTCCGCCCAGGCCCTCGGGGGCGAAGTTTCCGGGTCCACCCTGGGCAGGCATCCCGCCGTCGGCAAATCCGCCCTGCGCACCGCCGCGGGCGCCCGGCAAAGTTTCCTGCCGCGCCTCGCCGTCAGCCGTTGCGTCGGCGGTGCCGTCCGCCGCCGCGGAGCTGGACGCCAAAGCGTACATTCCGACGCCGGCTCCGCCAACGAGGACAACCGCCGCTCCGGCGGCCACCATCCCCCGCTTCGCGGTCCCGGGTTTCGAACGGCCGCCGGGCCCGCTGCCGGGGAAGTGTCCGGCAGTGCTGGTGACGGGGGCGCTGACGGGGCTGCCTGCCGGACCTGGCTGGTTTTCCCAAGTGGGGTCCGGGCTGGTTTCCGGAACCGGCGTGTTGTAGTGGTTGTTCATGGCGTACTCCTCGGGCCTGCGGACTGTGTCCACCCCAGACTCTGAATCGTTCCTGTGCGGGGGCTGTGCACCGTAAGAGGCGAGCCTGTGACCTTTCTGCGGCCACCTTCAGCCCGGAAACGACCGATCCACGCCGTGCCGCCCGGGAAGGCCCCGCCGGAGCGTTCAGCTGGCTAGGCTGGGATTCACAGCTGGCCCACAGGATCCCCATAGCGCGGGCTAAACCGTAGATCGGAGAGTTGTCCCATGGCCACTTCGCACTCCATGACTAACAACCTTCCCCAGCTCACCCACCCGGACGGCTCCCCCATCCGCGCCCTGGTGGTTGACGACGAACCCAGCCTCTCCGAGCTCATGAGCATGGGCCTGCGGATGGCAGGCTGGTCCGTTGCCGTCGCCGGCGACGGCCCTGAAGCCGTGAAACTCGCCAAGGAGTTCCGCCCGGACGTCCTGGTGCTGGACGTGATGCTTCCCGGGTTCGACGGCGTTGAGCTGCTCACCAGGATCCGCGCCTTCGCGCCCGAGGTGCCCGCGCTCTTCCTGACGGCAAAAGACGCCGTCCAGGACCGCATCCTCGGCCTGGCGGCCGGCGGCGACGATTACGTCACCAAGCCCTTCAGCATGGAAGAAGTGCTCCTCCGCCTGCACCGGCTGGTCCAGCGCTCCGGGGTGGCCGCCATGGACACCGCCGAGCTGGTGGTGGGCGACCTCGTCCTCAACATCGACACACGCGAAGTGACCCGGGCCGGGGAGGAACTGCAGCTCACGGCCACCCAGTTCGAACTCCTCCGCTACCTCATGGAGAACCCCAAACGGGTGGTCAGCAAGGCACAGATCCTGGACCGGGTGTGGGACTACGATTTCGGCGGCCAGGCCAACATCGTGGAACTCTACATTTCCTACCTGCGCAAGAAGGTGGACGCAACGCACCCGCCCATGATCCATACCGTCCGCGGGGCGGGCTATGTCATCAAACCGGCGGATTGAGCGGTGCCCACGCTTGCCGGCGTAGTCCGCAAAGAAGGCCGCCGCTGGCTCGATCCCTCGACCTGGCACCTGCGCACCCGGCTGGTGCTCCTGGCCATGGCATTGCTGGTGGCAATCTGCGGCGCGATTGGCCTGTTCAGCTACGCGTCCATGGATTCATTCCTCACCCAGCAACTGGACAAGCAACTCACGGAAGCCTCCCGGCGGTCCAGCGAGTTCGGGCGCCCGCCGCTTGGTAACCCCAACAACAGGCCGGATCCCCTGGATGCCAAGGGACAAGGCATCGGGACGCTCATCGCACGAATCAACGACGGCAATGTCAGCAAAGCCGGGTTCCTCGCCAACGACGCCACCAAGGCGTCGCTGTCCCCCGAGGATGACCGGGTCCTGTTGGCCCTCCGACACGACGGAACGCCGGTTGACCGGACCCTGTCCACCGGCTCCTACCGTCTGGTGGCCGTGGAGGCTCCGTATGGGGACGTGATCGTCACCGGACTTCCCCTCGATGAAAAACAGAACACGCTCAGCTCACTGGTGTGGACCATGGTGATCGTTTCGATGGGAGGCCTGGTCCTGATCGGCCTTGCCGGAACGGTCCTCATCCGCCGCACCATGAAACCCCTCGAGCAGCTGTCCGAAGTGGCAACGCAGGTTTCGCAGCTTCCGCTCGATGCCGGCGAGGTTGCCCTCGCGGTGCGCGTGCCGCCGTCGAACGCGCACCCCGGAACTGAAGTGGGCAGCGTGGGCCACGCGCTAAACCTCATGCTGGACAACGTCTCCAAGGCCCTCGAGGCCCGGCAGCAGAGCGAGACGAAGGTGCGCCAGTTCGTGGCAGACGCCTCCCACGAGCTGCGCACGCCACTTACGGCAATCCGCGGCTACACGGAACTCATGCGGATGACCGAGGACTTCACTCCGGACGGCAAGAAATCCCTGGCCAGGGTGCAAAGCCAGTCCGAACGGATGACCACCTTGGTGGAGGACCTCCTGCTGCTGGCCCGGCTGGACGAAGGGCAGCCGCTCAAGATCAGCGACGTGGACCTGACGCAGCTGGTGGTGGAAACCGTCAGCGACGAGAAGGTCATGGCACCGGACCGCGTCTGGCAGCTCGAGTTGCCCGACGAGCCGGTGGTGGTCCGCGGGGACGTCACGCAGCTGCACCAGGTGCTGGCCAATTTGCTCTCCAACGCGCGCAAGCACACGGACCCCGGAACCACCGTTGTCACCGGCGTGATGCGCTCCGCTGACGGCAGCGCCGTGGTGACCGTGACGGACAACGGCGCCGGGATCCCGCCCGAATTTGTGGACCGGGTCTTTGCCCGCTTTGCCCGGGCGGACGCCGCCCGCACCAGCCCGGCAGGTTCTGCTTCGGGTTCGGCCGCCGCGGGAGCGGCCGCCGCTGAGGGGACCAGCGGGCTGGGCCTTTCGATTGTGCAGTCGATCATGGAAGCGCACGGCGGAACCGTCGAAGTCACCTCCCGTCCGGGACGCACGGAGTTCGCGCTGCGCCTCCCCTGCGAACCACCGGCAGCCTAGTTCTCAGCGCACGGAAATCACAGCCGGGCGATGCCCATTTGGGCCGGCCGGCCTTTTCCGTGATCGAACGAATCCCTGGCCTCCCCGGCGCAAGTCAACGCGCCGTCACCGTGATCCTCGTTACCGAAATGTGACTTAAGGTTCTATCTCCTGTACGGTTTTTAGAGTGCGGCCACCGTTCCGGCCGCATATCCGGATGGACGCCAAACTCTGCCGCTACCCGGATTTCCTCATGATTAGGCAGAGGCGGGGGACCCAGGTCTCCGGGCATTCTGCATCGCCGCCCTCGGGGTGAAGCCGACACGTGAAGTTCCGTGCGGCCGGATGACCTCATCCGAACCCGACAGCTAACTCCGCCGGCATCGAGAGGCAACCATGACTAAATCCACGCCAGAAGTACGTCCAGAGCGCCCTTCAGCTAAGACCACGGCGCCCGCAGAACGCTCACGCCACCGCGCCGAATCAGCCAAGACGGCGTCCCCGCTGTCCCGGTTTGCCGCCGGCCTGCACGGCTCCGGCCGCCGCGCCGCTGTGGTGGCCACCGCCTGCGCCGTGCTGATCGGCGTCGGCGCCGCCGGCCAGGCTTCCGAGCCCGCCGCACCGGCAAGCTCGGCGACGGCCGCGGAAGTCGCCGCCGCGAGCGCCGACACGAAGTCGAAGCTCGCGTTCGAAAAGATCCTGGTTTCGGCCATGCCGGCTCCGGCTTCTGTCAGCATGTCCCCGCAGTCGACCGAAGAGCAGCCCGCGGAGGAGAAGGCCGCGGAGGCACCGGCCCCCGCGGCGGCACCGGCAGCAGCTCCGGAACCAGCTCCGGCTCCCGCGCCGCCAGTCGCCGTGGACGACCCCGCAGCTGCCCAGGCGTATGCCGCCTCGCAGCTCGGCAACTACGGCTGGGCCCCTGACCAGATGCAGTGCCTGACCACGCTGTGGACCAAGGAATCGGATTGGAAGACCACGGCCACGAATGCCAGCAGTGGCGCGTACGGCATCGTCCAGTCCCTGCCGGCCGAAAAGATGGCCAGCGCGGGCGGAGACTACCTCACCAATTTCCGCACTCAGATCAACTGGGGCCTGAACTACGTCAAGGAGCGCTACGGCTCCCCCTGCGACGCCCTGAACTTCCACTACGCCAATAACTGGTACTAAGCCGGCCCATACCCGCCGGACTTGGTCCGTATCACCCGAAGGCCCCGAATCCACGTGATTCGGGGCCTTCGGCCGTGTTGCGGGCGTATCGCTTCCCCCGGTTCCGGTGCCGTTGAGCTCCCTTTCCGGAATCACAAGGTTTTCACAAGGTTGCGGGGTGACTCTTGGTCGCCGCCGCTTTCAATCGTCTTCCAAGCGGCAGCCGGCCCCAGGGCCGTCATCAAGATCTAGGGAGCAACAATGAAAAAATGGTTAGTTCCAACGGCCGTCCTGGCCTCAATTTTCGCAGCCGCCGCTCCGGCCGTTGCCGCCCCTTCGGGCCCACCGATATCCGTTTCTGGATCCGGGACATTTACGAACTGTGGATTTGATGTCACCGGTACAGTCACCGGGAAGGTCAAGAACATCACGACGCCGTCCGGAGACGTCATCAGCACTTCCCCGGGTCTGAAGATAACGCTCACGGGGGACGAAAGCGGTAAGTCGGTCAGCTACGTCATCACGGGTGTCCTCTTCTTTTCATTCCCGAGCGACGACGTGGTCGAAGTGAAGGCCACCGGCCTCAACCTCCTTCAGCTCCCATCTCCTGACGGGCTCATCCTCACGCGCGGGAATGTCAACTTCGCTGTGGACCCCGCCGGCAACGAATTGCGACGATTCTCAGGGTCCGGCACGGCAGTCAATGTTTGTCCGCTACTGGCTCCCTAACGAACCGAACCGCGGCGGCGGTGCACCCACCAATGACGGTGGGCGCACCGCCGCCGCTTCCGTTCCCGCATCCGTCCCGGCAGGTTCCACAGCAGGTGCACAGCTGTGGCCTAAATCCCTCATATGCGCCGACTTCATAGTTGAACCATGACGCTCACAGACCAGGCCCCGGGGACCCCTCCGCACCCGCAACCGCAGGCCGCCGTCGACGTCCTGACGGGTGCCGCTCCGGCGCTTTCCGGTGCGGGTAACATCCGCCGCGTCCCTATCGACACGCGGGCCGCCGTCGACGAACGGACCGGGACCGCCGTGCCTGTCATGGATGTGACCATCCCGGTCTACAACGAGGAACAGGATCTGGAGCAGTCTCTCCGGCGGCTGCACGCTTACCTGCACAGCACTTTCCCGAACACCTTCCGGATTACTGTTGCGGACAACGCCAGCACTGACGGCACGCTTCGCGTCGCCGAACGTGTGGCACGGGAACTCCGCGAGATCACCGTGGTCCGGCTCCCGGACAAGGGAAGGGGAAACGCACTTCGCACGGTGTGGCTCGCGTCGCCGTCGCCAGTGCTGGCTTACATGGATGTGAACCTTTCCACCGACCTTGCTGCGCTGGCCCCCTTGATAGCGCCGCTCATCTCCGGGCATTCCGACCTGGCGGTCGGAACCCGGCTATCGCGCAGTTCGCGTGTTGTCCGGGGCCACCGGCGGGCGTTCATCCCCCGTGGCTACAACCTGTTGCTGCATACCCTTCTGGGCGCACATTTCAGCGATGCGCAGTGCGGCTTCAAGGCCATCCGCGGGGATATCGCCCGGCAGCTCCTCCCCCACACCGCGGACCACGCCTGGTTCTTCGACACCGAGCTGCTGGTCCTGGCCGAAAAATGCGGGCTCCGGGTGCACGAGGTGCCCGTGGACTGGGTAAACGAATCCGACGCCGGCGTGGACCTTCTCCGGACCGCCCTCGCCGACCTGCGCGGCATGCGCCGCCTTAGCCGCGACCTGGCGACCGGCCGCATACCTGTTCCTGAACTTCGCTCAGCCCTGGACAGTGGTCCGTGCCGGTGACGTCCGGCTGAACGGCGGTAGTGACGGCGCGGCTACGCGTCCCCAAGCCACGTCATGGCTTCGTCCAGGCAGGTGAAATACCGCGTGGGAGCAGCGGGAGAGTTGATGCTGAGGAAGAAATTGGCCATGGCCCGGTCCACTGGGGACGACCCGAGGAGCGCCACCCGCGCCACTGTGCTGGGACGGGCGAAGACGCGCCGTGCACCGCGGCTCATGGATGCCGCGGCCGCCATGTCCACCAGCATCGGATAAGGGCGCCCGCTGCTCAACTCCTTGACCGCCGCGATGACGGCCGCCGCGGCATCCTCCGATATGGCCAAGCCTGGAATCCATCGCACATGAAGAACACCATCTCGCAGTGCAACGGTGCCTCTGGCACCGTCAATCGAAACCTCGGTCATCCATCCCCCCAGATAGTGTCAGCCGTCTTCACTGACCCTAGCCGACAGGCGGCCGGTTCGGACGTCAGAACCGGAAGGAAATCGTCCTGCCCCCGGCGTCGTCCACTGCCGTGCTCATGGACACCTTGGTGTAATCGTCTATGTGCAGGACGCCCTCCGGCAGCTCACCGGTGTTGGGCCCGATGGCTACGGTCCTGATCCCGGCGGCGAGTCCGGCCGCAATGCCAGCGGGGGCGTCCTCAAAGACCACTGCGTCGGCCGGCTCGACCCCTAGCAGTTCGGCAGCCCGGAGGTAGCCTTCGGGATGGGGCTTGCCCCGCGTGACAAGATCAGCCGTGACCGCAGTGGCAGGCATGGCGAGACCCGCCGCGCCCATCCGGATGTCGGCCAGGATACGGTCGGCGGAGGTCACCAGTGCCACGGCATCCGCCGGCAGCCTGCGCAACAGATCAGCGGCCCCGGGCAAGGCGACAATGCCCTCGGTCCGGACCCGTTCCATGGCGCCGAGTTCCGCGGTGAGTGCCTCGACGTCGGCTCCGGCCGGCGCAAACCGGCGCACCGTGTCCCCGGCCTGGACGCCGTGCGAAGTCCGGAGGATCTCGGCGAGGTCCAGGCCGTAGCGGGCCGCAAATTCGCCCCACACCTGCTCTACAATTGCCGTGGAGTCAACCAGTGTGCCGTCCATGTCGAACAGCACGGCCCGGGCGGTCAACGTTGTCGCGGACCGTATGGCGGAGACAGGGGTTGCGGCGTCGGCAGGAAAGCTCATGCTTCCATCCTGCCCCACGCGGGCAGTGCGGGATTTTTGTGACTTAGCCGTTCGGGCGTTGAGGGAGGTACTGGACCGCCCATTTGTTGCCGTCGGGATCGGCAAAATGGACGAAGTGGCCCCAGTCCTGGACGTCGATGTCGCTGACCTCAACTCCGTTGTCCTTGAGCTGCTTGTGCGCGGCCTGGATGTCGCTGACCACGACCTGCAGGCTCGGGGCGGTGCCGGGAGGAGCGTCACTGAGGCCCTCGCCGATGGCGATCGAACAGGCCGATCCGGGCGGGGTCAGCTGGACGAAGCGGATGCCGTCCATGGGCCGCTCGTCGAAGTCGGCGTTGAAGCCCACCTTGTTGACGTAAAAATCCTTGGCACGGTCCACGTCGGACACAGGGACAAACACCAGTTCAAGTTTCCAGTCCATGGGGCACAGGCTAGCCGGGGCCGCCGGAAACCGGAAGGGGGCAATCGCTTCGCACCGGCCTAACCGGCGCCCCTGTTAGCCAGCGATGCTGTTAGCCGGCGATGCCGTAGAGGCGGTCGCCGGCGTCGCCGAGTCCGGGCACGATGTACGACTTCTCGTTGAGCTTCTCGTCAATGGATGCCAGGACGATGGTCACGTTTGCGTCCGAGAGTTCTTCCTCCAGCTTGGCCAGCCCCTCGGGTGCGGCCAGCAGGCAGATGCACGTGACGTCCGAGGCGCCGCGCTTGAAGAGGAACTTGATGGCTTCGCGCAGCGTGCCGCCGGTTGCCAGCATGGGATCCAGGACGAAGATCTGCCGGTCCGTCAGGTCCTCGGGGAGGCGCTCCGCGTAGGTGATGATGTCCAGCGTTTCCTCGTCACGGGCCATTCCCAGGAACCCGACCTCGGCTGTGGGCACGAGTTTGGTCATGCCTTCGAGCATGCCCAGGCCGGCGCGGAGGATGGGAACCACCAGCGGGGTGGGCTTGGTGAACGCGGTGCCGATGGTGGTGCTGACCGGAGTCTCGATGGTGACCGGCTCGGTGCGGACGTCCCGCGTGGCCTCATAGGCGAGGAGCGTGACCAGTTCCTCGGTGAGCTGCCGGAAGACCGGGGAGGGGGTGTTTTTGTCCCGCAGAACGGTGAGCTTGTGGGCGACCAGCGGGTGGTCCACGACGAGTGTGCGCATGGGTCAAAACTATCACCCGGCGGTGGTGTCCCCGCCCGGTTCTTCCCGGAGTAACGGGTGGTCGAACGTCGGAGCCGGTCCTGCGTGCTCGAGGTGCCGTATGACATGGAAGAGCCGGTGGGCCAGGATCACGATTCCCACCCAGGCGAGGCCAAGGAGCCACCCGGCGATGACATCCGTCAGCCAGTGGTGGCCGAGGAACACCCTGCTCAGGCCCATGGCGATGATGAAAATCGCACCGGCCGTGATCATGGACACCCGGGCAACGGTCCGATGGATCTGCAGGCAGGTTAGATAAACTACCAGCCCTATCACTACGGTGGTGTTGAGCGTGTGCCCGCTGGGGAACGACGGCGAATCTTCGTACGGCGGAACAGCATCCGTATGGTCCGGGCGGGTGCGGCCAAACAGCTTCTTGCCAAAGGTGGTCGCGGTGACCGAAGCGGCCGCAGCGCCGCCCACCAGGATGAGGGGCCGCCAGGTACGCCCTGCCCACGTAAGCCAGGCCGTCAGGATGCTGCCGACGATCGGCATGCCGACTCCGCCGCCGATGTTGGTGAAGGCAGTAACGGCGGAATTGAGCCAGGGGTTCCGGAGGCCCTCCGACAGCGCCAGCGCAGGCTTGTCCAGGTTGGCGAGGCCCGCTTCGTCCACCACGTCGTCGTAGACTTCGGCACCCATAAACGCCAGTGTGACGACGATCGCACCGCCAACCAGCATGGTGATCCAGAGAGCAGCGTAGGGAACAACCCACCGGCCCCATCGGTCGGTAATGCGCTCAGTCAAGGTCTTCACGTCGTCTCCTGGGCCCGTTCGTCGTCTGCGCCTGCCGTACCTTCGAAACTATCATTGAGCCATGACTTCCCCGGAGCCCCGCCATGCCGAATGGATGGGCCTTGCCCTCGCCGAGGCACGGGCTGCGCTGGCCACCGAGGACGTGCCGATCGGCGCCGTCGTCATCGGACCTGACGGTGAAGTCCTGGGTACAGGGAGGAACGAACGGGAAGCCCACGGTGATCCCACCGCGCACGCCGAGATGGTGGCGATCCGCGAGGCGGCTGCCCGGCTGCAGGCCCTTCCGCAGGGCGACGGCTGGCGGCTGGCGGACTGCACCCTCGTGGTGACCTTGGAACCCTGTGCCATGTGCGCGGGCGCCATTGTCCTGGCGAGGATCCCGCGTGTGGTGTTCGGGGCGTGGGACGAGAAGGCAGGGGCCGCCGGTTCGGTGTTCGACATCCTCCGCGAGCGCCGGCTCAACCACTGGGTGGAGGTCTACGCCGGCGTCCGGGAGCAGGAATGTGCCACGCTGCTCCGGGATTTCTTCACCGGCCACCGGCAGGTCAGCTAACCGGCATCCGCCGCGTCCAGGGCGTCAATGCGCTGCTGCCTGGATGCGGGCGAGTCAAGGCTGAAGGAACGGAAATCGCCCAGGTCCTCCCGGATCCACGCTTCCACTTCGGCGATCCGCTGCCCGATGCGCGGCGAAGACCTGCCGAACAGCCAGTGGGCGATCCGTTGCCCGACGGGATCGTACTGCCAGAGTCCGATGATCCGGCCGCGGTCCAGGATTGGATGGTCCGGCAGGTCGGCCTGTTGCGCCAGTATCGCGCCGAGCAGTGTCGCGTCCCCGTCGCCGTCCGCGAACAGGTCAGCGGCGTTCCGCCGCTGGATGACAAGCGAGTCCGTCCCGGCGAGGAGCTGAATCTGTTCTTCCACCGGCACGTCAAAAGCGGCGAGGCGTTTGACGTCGTCGGGCAGCATCCACAGCGCTTCGCCTTTGGCGGCAGGGTGGACGGTGGGCACCTCAACGGCACCGACGGCGGCCAGGGCCGCCTTGCTCTGGGCGACTGTGAACCCGGAGAACCACTGGGATTGCTTGAGCGTGGCTCCGCCGGTCCAACCCAGGTACTTGCGGATCAGCTCAGTGCGGGCGGCGTCCATGTCCAACGGGCTCGGCGGCAGGTCCCACAGCGTATAGGCGTAGCGCTGCTGGTCGAGACGGCCGTTGGCAGGGACGCGGCGGATCCGGCCGTCACGCTGCAGCAGGCCAAGAGCGGTGGGGAGGGTGGTGGAGACGCCCTGCCTTTTCCCTTCCTCGCCCAGGCTTCGGACCGAATCGCCGAGTTCATCCTTGAGCTGTTTCGGATCCAGCGGGCGGCCGGCCCCGGCCAGGGCGTGCAGCACCTGGTCCTCGAGCAGCGTGAGTTCGCCGCGGTCCACCCCCAGCCTGCCAAGCACTTTGAAGACTTCGGCGGAATCCTTGCCCAGCTTCAGGGCCCACGCGAAATCCTCCGCGCCCAGGATGTACGTGCAGCCGCGGGCGCTGGGGAGTTCGTAGATCCGCAGTGCCAGGACGTCGGCATCAGCCTGTTCGCGGCGGATTCCGGCACGGGTGAACAACGTGAGGTAGGGGTTGGCGCCGCCCAGGGAACGTGCCCAGCCGGCCCTGGCCAGGACCTCGGCCGCGGTATGACCGGCGAGACTGCCGTCGAGGCCCTGTTTGTGCCAGGCCCACGCGCGCAGGCGTTCTGCCGTGACCGTGTGCGCCGGCGGTACGCTGACGGCCGCGGGATTAGCCTCCGGAGTCTCAACAGTGAGGGGCCCGGTTGTCATAGGGGCCATTGTCCATCAGCCGGCACGGCAACGGAATGAGCCGACGCAGTCCGGCGGCGCGGCGCGTCCTGTCCCGATCTGTCCGCCGCAATGCTGTCCAGCACCGTCCTGGCCGTCGCGTCCCAGCCCGGCAGCCGGTTGCGCGCATCCAGTGCCGCGTCGCGCCACCGCGAGCGAAGTTCCGGATCCGTCAGCCAGCCGCGCAGGACTGCCGCCAGCGGGGACGGGTCCGCGCCGAGGACGACGGCGGCGCCCGGCAGCGCGGGTCCCCCGCCGCCGTCGGGAGCTGCTGCCCCGCCCGGCGGCCCCGCCGGACCCGGTGAACCCGCCGCGAGTGCCTCGACGGCGCCGGTGCCGGCCCGCACCACCACCGGGATTCCGCGGGCGAGGGACTCGGTGACCACCATCCCGTACGCTTCAGCCCGCGAAATGAGCAGGCTGAGATCGGCACGGTGCCATGCCTCGTCCAGGACCTCCCCACTGAGCTCGCCGCGGACTGCCACTCGGCCGGTCAGCCCGAGCCTGGTTATGGCGCTGCGGACCGTCCGGGCGTAGGCGGGGTCGGCGGAATCGGAGCCCACCAGCGCCGCGGACCAGGGCAGGTCCGTGAGTCCTGCGAGTGCATTCAGCAGCAGGAGCTGGTCCTTGTTCGGCAGCAGTGCGGCCACTGCCACGAAGTGTGGCGGGTTCGAGCCGGCCGCAGGAGGAGCGGCATCAGTGCCGGGCAGCGCCACGTGGATCGGGACGGGGCAGTGCTTGTCCCGGATTGCCGCAGCCGTCGTCGAACTGGTGCAGATTACGCCCGCGGCGGCCGCCAGCGCGCGTTCCTCCAGGTCCGGGTGCGCTGCCAGCGGCATGTGCAGCAGGATCCACGCGGGCCGTCCCGCGGCGGCTGCCGCCTCCATTTCCAGCGGCGCGCCCAGCGCAACCAGACCGTCCACGATGGTCACCGGTCTCGCGGCCCCTGTGGCGGCCGTCGCGCGGCCATGGGAACCGCTGCCGCCGTCGAGCAGCAACCCGGCCAGCCGCCGTCGTTCTTCCACGCTGCCCACCGGCCAGTGGCCGTCAGCGGGGCAGACATCCACGTCTGCCCCATGGGCGCTGAGCCCGCGGACCAGCGCGGCGTTGTAGGCGTTGCCCCCTGAGTTGTGCAGCACGTTGCCCGGCACGATCAGCCGGATCACCGGTCTCTCCGCGCGGGGCCCGGGCATGTGCTTACGCGGCGTTGAAGTCGAGCGCGAACGAGGCCCAGGCGTCGGGGTTTTCCCGGAGGGTGACGTCCAGTCCGGCCAGTTCCCGCCCGTCCTCACCGTCGCGGACCTTCGCGGCGACGGCCTCGGCGATGTACTGCGCGAGGGCCTCGGTGGTGCTCAGCTTCCCGGCAAAGTCCGGGTGCTCGTCGAGGTTCTTGTAGTTCAGGCCGGCCAGCACTTCCTCAATGAGCCCGCCGGCCGCACCGATGTCCAGGACGATGGCGTCGTCGTTCAGCGCCCGACGGCGGAAAGTCACCTCCGCCACGAACGTGGCCCCGTGCAGGCCCTGGGCGGGCCCGAAGGCTTCGCGCGGCAGGCTGTGGGCAATCATGAAGTGGCGGCGGACGGTCAGGCTGAACAAGGGCTACCTCTTGTCTTCGGCGGGGTATTCAATGACGTGGCAGAGCGCATCCAGGCGGCCGTCGGCCAGGTCATGGACGACGGCGGGAAGTTCCGCAAACGGGGAGGATCCCGTGAGGAAGGTGTCGTAGACGGGATCGCTGAGCAGGGACACGGCGAGCGCCAGGCGGTCGGCGTTGGTCCGGCGGTGGCGGCGCGAGCGGGCCACGACCCCCACCTGGCTGGCACGGATGGAGAGCCGGCGGGCGTGGAAGTCCTCCCCCAGCGGGATGGTGACCTTCCGGTCGGCGTACCAGGACATCTCGATGACGTCCCCTTCATCGCCCACCAGCTGCAGGCTCCGTGCGAGGCCCTCCTGGGAGGCCGAACAGTGGATCACGATGTCACAGTCCGCAAGGGCGTCGTCGGGGTGCGCGAATTCGACGCCGAGTGCTTCGGCGAAGGCGCGTTTCGCCGGATCGACGTCGATCAGCTGGAGCCGCTGCAGCGGAAAAGTGCGCAGCAGGGTGGCCACCATGCCGCCGACCAGGCCGGCGCCGACAACGGCCACGCGGTCGCCCAGCCGGGGCCCGGCTTCCCACAAGGCATTGACGGCGGTTTCCACGGTTCCCGTGAGCACTGCCCTGCGGGCCGGGACGTTCTCCGGGACCACGGTCAGGGACTCGACCGGGACAACGTAGCGGTCCTGGTGCGGGTGCAGGCAGAACACGGTGCGCCCCACCCAGTCCATGGGGCCCGCCTCCACGGTTCCCACGGAGAGGTAGCCGTACTTCACCGGCGATGGGAAGGAACCCTCCTGCAGGGGCGCCCGCATTTGTTCGGCAACCCGGGGCGGCACGTTGCCGCAGTGGACCACCGTTTCGGTGCCCTTGCTGATGCCCGAGTAAAGGGAACGGACCAGCGCTTCGCCGGGGCCCGGCGCGGGCAGGTCCTCGCTCCGGAGTTCGCCTTTTTCGTGGCCGACGGTCCAATAGGCCTTGGCTTGGGAGCGCTGCTGGGAATTGATCATCTTGCTTACGAATGTAGTCCCCGGCGCGGGCGCGGGGAAGACATCTGACACCGGCGCGCCCTCGTTTTGGGAAGCGAGCCATGCTCCGGTAACCTATTCAGGTTGGTGACGTGTCCGAGCGGCCGAAGGTGCAACACTCGAAATGTTGTTTGGTGTCAAAGCCAACGTGGGTTCAAATCCCACCGTCACCGCCAAGTAGCAAGGCCCCTGCTTCCCTTATAAACATAAGGGAAGCAGGGGTTTTGCTTTGCCCGGGAATGCGCCCCGCAGTAACGCATTGGGCCAGGCCCGCCAGCATGAGAATTTGTTTCGGGGACAACGGTGAGCCAACCGGTGATGTCCAGGAGGACCGGCGCTCAGCTTCCTCGCCGGGAAATGCCGGTGCAATACCGGTTCTGTCACCGATCGTTTGGCATGCTCCCTCCAGTACCCCCAATTCTTCGGCGACCAGGCGCAGCGCCTCTTCTACGGCCATGTCGGATCACGAAGGTCAAGGCGCACGTTCACCCCTTCAAGCATGTTGCGCACCCGTCCTAACTCTCCCGCCACACGGGCAACGGACTGAATGAGCTCCGGGAAAGTGCACTCGATCGCTGCGGGCAACGCCTTGGACAGTTCTGGTGCCTCGGGGAACTCCCAGTGGCGGACGTACTTGTAGGTGCGGGTCACGTCCTAGGAGAGATCACCTTCCGGGTCCTGATTCGGGACTTCGGCGATGAAGTTCATCACAGATTTGTCCTCCACTGCTGCCATCTCCCACATGAGGAGCGTGAGAAGATCTTCCCGTGGGAGCGAGCCTTCTCGGTGTGCATCAAGGGCATATTTCATACGTAGGAACCCTGCGTCCGGAGTTTCTTGCATAGCCCAAACCATAGCCACTTCGAAGTGCCTCTTCAGCACTTCCAACCAACACCGATTCGTAAGAAAAATGTTCAGGCCATGCGTTGTTATAGTCGTTTACGAGTGGAAAGACCCGTTCCAGCCATGACCCTACAGGCCGACGCGATATAGGCTTACTGGGCTGATAAACCAAAAGAATTGCGCAAAATCTACCCGTGCGGTTATTTGATTTCTTCTTAGACCCCTTGGGTGTGTCGCTTACACGTGAAGTCGGGTGTGCACGTGGTTGACGCCGGCGCCAACGGCTAAAAGTTCGGTCCGCGTGTGGCCCACACACGGTCCAGACTGATCCCCGGTGTCAATGAGCGGCGAGCTTCTCGTGGTCGATGTTTACTGCGCTTTTGCGGCTCACTTCGTCAGTCAGGTCGTCGGTGTTGCGCAGCAGATGCTCGGGGCAATCCACCGTGACCAGTTCGCGGTTCCAACGACGGTGGCGGGGTATCCATCTGACTTTCCCGACCCGCCATCTCCGCAGTCAGTATCCGTAGTGATTGACCACGATCTGCACTGTGGAGTTGTCATCCCCGGGTCCGTAGTCGTGCACCGAGATGCGTACGTTCCAGCCGTCAATAATTCCGACAGCCCGGCAGTCCAGTCCACCTGCGTTGAACCGCGGGTTCCTCTCGCACTTTTCCAGCTCCTGGGGAACCAGGCTGACCTGGTGGATGTATTTCTCCAGGTCGCCTTGCTGGTACGCCTGATGGCTGGCCCATCTGTAGGCATATTGGGAACATGGGCCATCCAGTGGGATGCACACGGCGGCAGCCACCGGGGGCTGGGTTTCCAAGTTCTCCCATCCCGGATTGGTTTCAAGGCGATCCGCGATCGACTTGAGCTCGGCGATGATCTGGCCGCTTTTCCAGGACGCCCAGACGAAGAAGGCGGTGAGACAGACAGCCAGCCCGGCCAGCACAGCAAGCCAGACTTTGCGGCGGCGGCTCATTCTCTTTGGTATTCCGGTGACCCCCATGAGAACAGGGTAGTCAGGACCAGGCAGCTGCACTACGCGACCGTAAGCATTTCATTGAAAGCCGGCCGCGAGGCGTGGCGGCCGTCACCCTCTATTCTGCGCCTTGCCGATGTGCCTCAAATCCGAGGACGCATTTGCGTTTAGACTTTGCCGGGATAGGGCCGAACAGGCCGTTCACATACTGGGGGAAATATGCTTCGTCGTACCATCAGCGCGTCTTTGCTCATGCTCGCAGCCACCTTGGCATTCCGCGCCCAAGGCATGTAGCCGAAATGTCGACAGCGCAAATCATAAACATCTCCATCACGGTATTCACGACTGTGTCCATTGCCGCGATTGCCTGGTGGGCGCGGAAGCACCCCAACCGGTCCAAGGAGTACCCGGAACAGGTTCGTATGCCGAAGGTGCTTTTGATCTTTGGCTGGCTCTGCGTGTCCGTGGGGCTCCTCATGGGTCTGTTCGCCTTCACCACAGCCCGCGCACCTCTTGGTGCCCGTATTGCTTCGGTGGCGATTCTCCTGGGCGGGATGGCATTCGTCGCGATGTACCGCAACTTTTACGTGGCTCCGCGCGCCTATGAGGTGGCCTTCCGCAGCGTGCTCGGCAAGGAACACCTGATTGCCTATAGCGACATCGCGCACTACAGCGTGGGGACGTTGAGAGGTCAGCAGTTCCTGACAGTGAAATCCGTTCACGGTGTCAAACTCAGCCTGAACATGAGTGCTTACGACATGACTCCATTGCTGCGGGCAATTGATTTCCGCGAGGTCACAGGCCGCTGGCCTGTCAGAACCGAGGTCGCTGTGCACGACATGTAGCGCAGCGGCTACGCTGGGAGGCAGAGAAGCTTAGGATGTTCCTCTAAGAAATGGCGGGCCTTGTTCCTTCGGGAAGAAGTGCCCGCCAATTCTCATTTCACTGCGCTGCTGACTGCTGGCTGGCAGGCGCTTCTCGGCGAACTCTCTAGTTTTGGGTCACCAGAGAATTTGCGAACTGCCTGGTCCCCGTTTCAGAGCGGGGGCCCCTAAGCTCGGTCCATGCCCGAAACCGCAGAAAAGCCCGTCGCCGTTCGCGCGACGGCTTTCATCCGACCCTCAAGGTGGCTGAACCGCCCGGTGCGCCTGGTCCGCCACGACGCCTACTGGGCGGATGGTCGCGTGGACTTCGACGTGAGCCTTTCGAAGATGATGTACCGGGGATTCCCAGCGGACTTCGCAGCCATCGACGAGAGCGTGCACGCCCACTGCCCGGAAGTAGGAACCGGCCGGTGGGTGGACGACTTCGGCAGGGTCGTCGAGGGACCCAGCGAGATTAATCCGAACCCGCCTGGAAACCGTGGAGGAGAGCGGCGGAAGTATGGGGTTTCGAGATATGGGTCAAACACGAAGGCTAACCGCGCGTGGCGCCTCGGCCGCGGAGTAGCCGGCCTCGGCCTCGGCGTTTTTCTCACCACCGGACCGATAAGTGACGGGATCGCCGGTTTCGTGGGAGTTATATTCTGCGCCGGCGGCCTGGCTTCGCTCGCGGGCTTCATCCCCGGCAAACACCGATGGTGGTGAGTCGCACGTCCACGGTGAGGTGATCTGCTCTGTTTCCGGAGGCCGTCACTTCAGGAGGCCGGCAGCGTTAGCTGACGCGGCGATAGCGGATGTGGGTGGCCAGCGGGGAGTGCAGCACCTCGGCGGGTTCGAAGCCGAAGGATTCAACCCCGCCGAAGATGCGCTCCCCCGAACCGAGCAGGACCGGTGCGATGTCGAGGGTGAGCTCGTCGATCACGCCGGCGATCAGTGCCTGTCGGACGGTCGAAGCCCCACCGGCGATGTCCACGCCTTTGTCCCCGGCAGCCTGGCACGCTGCGGAGTAGGCCGCGTCGAAGCCCTCGGTAACGAAGTGGAACGTCGTCCCGCCGTCCATTTGGATCGGGTCATGTCCGTGATGGGTCAGAACGAATACCGGCGCGTGGTACGGCGGTTCGGCTCCCCACCACCCGGTCCATTCCTCATCCCAGTCCCCGCGGATAGGGCTGAACATATTCCGACCCATCACATACGCGCCCCGCGGGCGCATGAGCCACTCGTTCGCAACCTTGTCGGCATCGTTGGCTCGCGGGTCGCCGATGTGCCAGCGGTGCAGCTCCGCCCCCGCTTGCCCAAGGGGTCCTCGCGGCTTTGGTCCGGCCCGGCGACAAAGCCGTCCAGCGAGATCGACATGTGGCAGGTGGTGTCCGGCACCGCGAACCTCCTAAGTGATTGCGACTTGCATGCGGTGTTGGTGTTAGTGCTCCGCTTCTGCGGCAGCCTTCTTGGCGTTTTTCTCAGCGTCCTTCTCGGCGCGCAGCGCCTCCGCATCGTGCTGTTCCTCGGCCTTTTCCTTGTGGATGACCTCTGCCAGGAGCTTCTCCATCTCCTTGGCGACGCCGGCCGCTGACGCCGGGTTCTGGCCGGTCACCAGCCGGTCGTCCACCACGACCTTCTCTTCAAAGACACCAGCGGAGACGTGGGTAGCGCCCTGTTCCTCAAGCCGGTCGGCCAAAAAGAACGGGATGACCTTGTCCTTCCCGGCGGCAACCTCCTCGTCATTGGTGAAGGCAGCGACCTTCCTGCCCTCGACCAGCCGAAATCCGTTGGCCAACTCGACGTTCAGCAGTCCGGCCGGCCCGTGGCAGACAGCGCCCACCACGCCGCCGGCGTTGTAGACGCTGGCTACGAGGTTCTGCAAGCCTTCGCTGTCCGGGAAGTCCCACATGGCGCCGTGGCCTCCCACGAGATAGACGGCGTCGTACTGTTCGGGATCAACGACGTCGACGCGGGCCGTGTTGTAGAGACCGGCGCGCGTGGTTTCGTCCTCCGTAAAGGCAACCTGGATGGGATCTTCTGAGTCCACCTCGTCGCGCGGCGGCTTGCCGCCTTGGATGGACGCAAAGTCGACGAAATGCCCTGAATCCTTGAAGACCTTCCAGGGATGTGCGGCCTCGGCCACGTTGTAGCCGGTCTTCTCTCCGGTATCGCCGATCTCGGAAACGCTGGTCAGTACCATGAGGATTTTCTTCATGAAGTGCTCCTATCGTCTAAATTCCACCCTACGCCTAGCCCAAACTCAGGTCTTCCCTTCCCTTGATAGACATGGCTCTGCCTCATTTTTCGTTAGGGTGATGGCTATGTGCACGGCAGCGGGCCGGTGATTCACCGGCTCCTGAGGTCGCATCGTGTTGGTGGCGCGACGCCTTCGCGCGCCTTCGGACATCGGACCATCATGAACACGACTCTTCCCGCCCCCGCCACGGCAATGGCCGCCCTGCTGCCGGGCAGAGTCCTAATCGGCACCAGTGTCGTTGACCCGCGCGGCGCCGAGGTCGCAGCCTTGCCATAGCCCACGAGCCTGCTGCCGTACACATGAAAACCAGACTAGGCCGCAGGTGCGATTCCTGTGGACCCATCCATCCCGGGCCGAGCATGGCCCCTTATGAGAACGGACGTTGCGGACATATGGCCGAGGCCGAACCGAAACCCCATCCAGACCTGCCCAAGTACTGGTACGGGACTGGAGGGTGGAGCAAAGAGGTTGTCGTCTACGCCTACACTCGTGAGGAGTGGGGCTTGGGAGGCCACAGTGCCAGCGAATCCGCCAACATGGCCAACAGCTTTGTTGGCCAGAGCCTCGTTGCCCTGCTGATGACGGTCCCCGCTATCCTGGCCCCTCTCGGAATACTCTTCGGGATCCTCGCCCTGATCATGTCCTTTCCCGATCCGGGGGAGATGGGTATGGGCTTGATCATCATGCTGGGCTCCGCGGTATGCGCCGTCCTCTTCACTGGCGGCTGGCTCATGAGCGTCCGTTCCCTTCGCGATGAACTCCGTGCCCGCAAGCTCCGCAAGCCCAAGGGACTGCCCAAGCCTCTCTACGCCGTCACCGACGATCAGGCACGCAGATGGTTCGAGCAGCATTCCGGAACCCTTGAAATCACCCGGGAGAACTTCCCGAACAGTACCTACCCCTTTCCCGGAGAGCCGGGATATTTTCGAACCCAAGAGGACCGACCATGGTTTCTGACCGTGGGCGTGAGCGGCGCAAAGATGCCGTGTACGCCGAACACAAGAGGGCTGTAGCGGCCGGTGAGAAGCGTGTTCTCCGCAGGACCAGCACCGGCGAGCTGCACAGCTACCCAGGTGATGAGATCGGCTTCACGCCCGGCCGCGGCCAGGCCCAGGTCAGCACCTAGTGGGGCATGGGGATCCTCATGGTCTTTTCAGCATGCATGTTCATCGCCATGTGTTGGCTGTTCGTCGACATTGATCTCCTGGATCTGGGTCAGGAACATCCCGACCGGCCCGACACGTCCCGATAGGATTCGTTCCGATGTTCAACCAAGATATGCAGTTCCGCAGGCCTGACGGCACCCTGTATGACCCGAGCAGCTTCAGCGTGCGCCGGCACCGGCGCAGCAGGGCACCGCGGCACCAAGGGGAGAGGCAGTCCCAGCGAGGACGGGTCTTCAAATACGGTACCAATCACTCTAAGTATCAGGAGTGGTAGCGCGGTATAAATCCGGGCGAGCCGCCGGCACGCCCCCTAACGAAAGAGGACCATCCGTGATCACAGTGCACCTTCGATATGAGATCGATGCAAGCAAGCTCGCTGACTTTGAAGAATATGGACGGCGGTGGATCCGTCTCGTCAACAGGCTGGGCGGAGAGCATCACGGCTATTTCCTTCCGAGCGAAGGTGACAGCGACGAGGCCTTCGCCCTGTTCACCTTCCCGTCACTCGCCGACTACGAGAAGTACCGATCGGCGGCGGCTGTGGATCCCGAGTGCATCGATGCCTACCGATTCGCGACGGAAACAAACTGCATCCGACGGTACGAGCGAAGGTTCCTCTCACCCATGTTCGAATAACTTCTAGTGGTGATGGGACCTGGCGCGGATGATCCCGGCAGAAAGCCCCGCAGCGGCTATCAGGGATCCAAGCATGATGGCTACGCCTGAGAAGTAGTCAGTGATCGTCATTTCGGTACACCTTCCATCTAGTGGTGTACCGAAGCTACCCACGCAAACCCTGTCCCCGCGCAGGATCGCCGAAGGATTTGCTCACAATTGGGACACGGAACAGGCGCTGCGCCCCGGTCCCTTGTGCTGATGTCTCCCGGCGGACACCATGTAGGGACACCTTTCAACGGCGCCAAGGAGTGGTCTCACCGATGCGAATGCTGATCATGGGCCCTCCGGGGTGCGGCAAGGGCACTCAAGCCGAACGTTTGTCCCGGCACCTCGGCGTCAACGGGGTCTCAACCGGGGACGTCTTCCGCGAGCATGTGAAGAACCTGACGCCGTTGGGCCGTGACGTCGTGGCGCATCTGGACGCCGGCGACTTCGTTCCCGACAGCCTGACCAACCGCATGGTGCGGGACCGCCTGAGCGAGGATGACGTCCGGGACGGGTTCCTCCTGGACGGGTATCCACGCAATGCGGCGCAGCAGGCCGAGCTTGACACGATCCTTGCCGCCAACGGGCAGGCCCTGGACGTTGCACTCCAATTGACGGCCGACGATACCGAGCTGGTCAACCGGGTGCTCCGCCGCGCCACCCTGACCGGGCGCAGCGACGATACCGAGGACGTGATCCGGCACCGCCTGGAGCTCTACTACCGCGAAACCGAGCCGGTGGCCTCGGCGTACTCACAGCGCGGGATCCTGCTGAGCGTCGACGGCATGGGCACGGAAGATGAGGTCTTCGGCCAGCTACTCGCAGCACTCCGGGAGTCCTTCCCCTCAGCTGTGCCCGATTCAGCCCCTTAGGCCATCGCCAGGATCCCCGGCCGCCGTGCGGCCCAGGGCCGCACCGCTTCCACGGCCGCGCCCACTGTGAACACCGCGGCGTCGTCGTACGGGTGCCCGACAATTTGCACGCCCGTGGGGATCCCGCAGTCCGCCATGCCGCTGGGTACGGCCAGCACCGGGCAGCGGTTGGCGATGTTGAACGGCGCCGTCATGTGGCCCTGCCAGTAGTGCTCGAGCTGTTGCCCGCCGGCGTCGATCCCTTCAAGGTACATGCCGTCGGCATCCAGTGCGGCGACGGCGGACGCGGGGCAGACCAGGGCGTCGAAACCGGCCATGGCGGCAGCCAGCTCGGCCTGCAGGCGGGTCTCGGCCCGGATGCCGTCAACAAAGCGGTTCTCCTCGGCTGCCCGCCTGGCATCCGCCATGAAGCGGCGTGTGTAGGGGGCCAGGAGTTCGGTTGAGCCCTCGGTCTCGTCCTCCATGGCCGGGCCCAACAAGTACCCGAAGTGTGTGAACATCGTGCGGCTGATGGACTCCGTGGTCCACGGGAGTTCGATCTCCTCGACAACGGCCCCGGCGTCCTGCAAAGCCGCAGCGACCGCGCGGGTGTTGGCCTCGACGTCGGGCGCTACGGGGTAGTTCCCGACGCGGATGCACAGGGCGATCCTCATCCCTGCGACTGATGCCGCCGCGACGGAAGAACCGCCGTCGTGCGTCTCCAGTCCCGACACCGCAAGCCCGGGCGCGTCCGCGAGAGAGGTGTGGTCCCCCGGGTGCCGTCCGGCCATGACATTGGCCAGCAGGGCGGTGTCCGCCACGGTCCGGGCCATGGGCCCGTCGCCGCGGTAGTGGTCAGCGGCCAGCGGCGCCAGGCCGGGGATCCTCCCGTACGGCGCTTTGTAGCCCACCGTTCCCGTGAACGACGCCGGCAGACGGGTGGAGCCGGCGATGTCCGAGGCCGTCGCCAGCGGAGCCAGCCCGGCGGCCAGAGCGGCCCCGGAACCGCCCGAGGATCCTCCTGGCGAGAACTGCACGTTCCATGGGTTCCGGGTGACTCCCCATAGCGGGCTGTGGGTGACCGTCGCGCAGCTGTACTCGGGAGTGGTGGTGCGGGCGTGGATGATGCCGCCCGCACGCCGGATCCGGTCGACGACCGGGTGGTCCTCCGCCGCCAGCTCGTCCTTCCTGGCCACGAGTCCCTGTGAAAGCGTCCGGCCCTTGAGTCCGTGCTTTTCCTTGGCGGCCACCGGCAGGCCCAGCAGCGGGGTGATGTCCCTGCCGCGGGCGTATCTGGCGGCGGCCTGCCGGGCTGCGGGCAGTGCTTCTTCAAAGAGCGTTTCCGTCAGGGCGTTGACTTCCCCGTTGACGGCCTCCGTCCGCGCAATCACGGCCTCCATCAGCTCCACCGGGGAAAGCTCCCGGGTGCGGAAAAGCCGCAGTGCCGTGGCGGCGTCGAGGTAGTGCAGCTCCGTCATACGAGGGCCCCGCCGACGAGCTCCCGGGTCACACCGGTCAGCATGTCCACTCCCGCCACCATGTCGGCGTCGGTGGTGAATTCACGTTCGCAGTGCGAGACGCCGTCCACGCTGGGAATGAACAGCATGACGGACGGCGCCACCGTGTTCATGGCCACGGAGTCGTGGCCGGCCATGGTCCGGATCCGCCGGGCGGAGAGTCCCAGGTTGGCTGCCACCTTGTCCGCCAGCTCCAGGCCGGACTCGGGGAAGCGGCGGATGGGCCGGATGTCGAAGTCCTTCACGTTGACCTTGATGTCGTGTTCACGGGCCAGCACGTCGATCTTCTCCAGCAGGGTGGTCCGGGCGGCCTTGACGATCTCCGGATCCCCCGAGCGCAGGTCCGCCACGAGGTGCACCCTGCGTGCCACCACGATCGGGGAGTTCGGTTCCAGGGTCAGCTGGCCCACGGAGGAAACCAGTGCCTCGTCCGCGAAGTCACCGGTGACGTCGTGCACCATCAGGATGATCTTCGACGCCGCCACCAGGGCGTCATGCCGGTCCGCCATGGCGGTGGCGCCCGTGTGGGACTGCTCCCCCAGCACCTCGATGTCCAGCTTCTGCGTGTACCAGCTGCTGTCCACCAGGCCGATGTCGATGCCTTCCCGCTCGAGGATCCGGCCCTGCTCAATGTGGATCTCCGCGTAGCCCGCGACGTCCGGGCCCTCGGCGGCGCCCAGGTATCCGATGCGGTCCAGGGCCTCACGGACGGTGACGCCCTGCAGGTCCCGGACATCGAGCATCCGCTCCCGCTCCAGCAGGCCGGCGAAGACCGAACTTCCCATGATGCTCGGCGCGAACCGTCCGCCCTCCTCGTTGAACCAGTTCACCACCGCAAGGTTGAAGCGGGGCACTGCTCCGCCCTCCGCAACCTCGGAAGCCAGCCGGCGGGCCGCGTGCAGGGCGGCGATCACGCCGTAGGCGCCGTCGAAGCGGCCGCCAAGCGGCTGGCTGTCCAGGTGCGATCCGATCAGCACGTACGGTGCGCCGGGAGCCCACTCCAGCAGCCCGAACATGTTGCCGATGCCGTCCACCCGGAGTTCCCAGCCGGCGTCGTGCACCCAGGCGGCGAACCAGTCGCGCGTCTGCGCGTCCTCCGCGGTGGCCGCCTGGCGGTCAACGCCGTTGTTCGTTGTGGCGCCGATGGTGGCCACGTGGTGGAAGTCGGAGAGAAAAGCTGCTGAATTCATGGGAAGTCCTTTGTGTATTGCTGTGAAGAGGGCGGATGGCGGGCTTAGCCCATGCGTCCGCGGGTCTCGGGCACCTTGGTGAACAGCACCAGGAGGAGTACGACGGCGGCAGCGGCCGCCATGTAGAAGCCCGGCGCGTGCGGCACTCCGGTTCCTCCTACGAGGGCGGTGCCGATGAACGGGGCGGTGCCGCCGAAGAGGGCGTAGGCGCCGTTGTAGCTGATGGCCGCTGAGGTGAAGCGGGTGCGCGTGGTGAAGATCTCGACGAAGAAGGTGTAGCAGCCGCCGCCGTAGATGCAGAGCGCCACCACGAAGAGGGACTGTCCCAGCAGTGCCAGCGGCAGGCTGCCGCTGGTAACCAGCATGAAGCTCGGCACGGACAGCACGGCGAGGGCCAGCGAGCCAGCGATGAGCATCGGCTTGCGGCCGAAGCGGTCCCCGAGGCGGCCGCCGATCGGAAGGAGGATGGCGTAGAGGGCAAGTGCTGCGGCGTTCACCATCAGCGACTGTTCGCGGCTGAGGTGGCCGGTGGTCTGCACGTAGGAAACGAAGTAGGCCGAGAGGAAGTAGAAACCCATGGCTGTCAGGCCCATCACGAAGATGACCTGCACCATGCGGAGGCGGTTCTCGCGGAAGGCCTCGCGGACGGGGCTGAATTCCTTGGTCCGGGCTGCCTTGGCCTCGTTGAACGCGTCGCTTTCCACCGTGCGGCTGCGGATCCACACCCCGAACAGGGCCAGCGGCAGGGCGAGCAGGAACGGCAGGCGCCAGCCCCAGGCCATAAAGGCTTCGTTGGGCATCGACTGGCTGAGGACCAGGATCATGGTGCCCGCAACCACGGAGGGCAGGGCGGTGGCGGCGATGGTGATGTTGAGCCAGAAGCCGCGCTTGCTGACCGGGGCGTGCTCGAAGACGAACGACGGAGCACCCACGGATTCACCGCCGGCCGAGAAGCCCTGGATGAGGCGGCAGAGCACCAGGAGTGCAGGGGCCCAGGCGCCGATCTGGCCGTAGGTGGGCAGGAGCCCCATCAGGGCGGTCGCACCGCCGATGGCAACCAGGGTGATGGTCAGGACGCGCCGCCGGCCGATCCTGTCGCCGAGCGCGCCGAAGAACAGGCCGCCGATGGGCCGGACCACGAAGGCGACGCCAAACGTGGCGAAGGTGGCCAGCAAGGCAGCGACGGGGTTGCTGCCGGGGAAGAACAGCTGCGAGAAGATCACGGCAGTGAGGCCGTAGAGGGTGAAGTCGTAGAACTCGATGAACTGGCCAATGCTTCCACCCAGCAGGACGCGCTTCTGCATCTTGGTGGTGCCCGGCTGCCCGGCTCCGGGGCGGGCGGCGTCCTTCTCGAGCGTCGCAGCGCCTGGGCCGGCGGGTTTCATTGAGGACGTGTTGCGGCCGGACTCCGCGGCCGGCTGCGGCTGGTTCTTGATATCGTTGATGGTCATGTGAGCCACACTAGGTTTGCCGTGTTTCCGGTACCCGATGCCGCGTTACGGGCATTTGAAGAATTTTTTACGGACGTTGCCGCGCTGTTGCCGTGATACACCGGTCCGGACATGCCTCGGACACATTGTGTGTGATTCGGAACCATTGAATCTCCTTTGATCAACATGGTCAGCTCGCTGTGGGGTTTCGGCCCAAGCCGTGTTTGCGGGGTTTTCGCCGCTGGAGGATCCCCGGATCCACCCGGTTGCATCAACTGTGTGTGATACCGTTCACATCTGTCCAATTGATTGTTTTTGAGGAATCGATCGATTTTGTCAATGACGACGCGGCCGGATTTACGGCAGGGTTGATGCCGGGTCCGGCCATGCCGGTCAGTTGCGCGACGCCCCGTAGAGGCGGAGGCAGGTCTCCTCAAACGCCAGGGCACGCCGCGTCGGCTGCACGCCCTCAGGACGGACCAGCATCACTTCGATCGGCGGCAAATTGTCCGTCAGCGTCAGCGCCACCACCTTGCCACCGGAGTAGGTCATGTCGCTGTGGAGCCGCTGGTTCAGCAACGCGTATCCGTGGCCCTTCGCCACGAATGACCGGACAGTCTCGTACCCTGCGAAACGGTGCCGGACATTGGGCACCACCCCGGCGATGACATAGAGCTGCTCGAAGTACTCCCGGCTGTGCGGCAGGTCCAGCACCACGGCGGGTTCGCCGTCGAGCTCCTTGAGTGAAATGGTCTTTTCGGGCCGTGCCGCGGCGGGATGCCCGGCATGGACCAGCACGTGCGGCGGGACTCGTTCCAGCACCTGGTACGTGAAGCCGCGACCCAGTCCGAGGCCGTACGTGAGCGCCACGTCGCACTGCCCTTCCAGCAGGGCCGTCTGGAGGCTGGCCAGGTCGGCTTCCAGGAAGGAAACCTCAACGCCCGGGTGCTGCATCTCGAACGTCTGGAGGATCGCCGGAAGCCTGAAGGGCGCCAGCGGAGCAAACACGCCCACTTTGAGCTCACCCACCAGGCTGGCCGCAAGGCCGCGGGCGGATTCGTAGAGCGAATCAGCATGCTCCAGCAGCACCTTGATGTCCTGGGCAAGCTGCCGTCCGGTCGGCGTGAGGCGCAGGCCGCGCGTCCTGAGCCGCACGAACAGCTGCGTAGACAGGCTCGCTTCAAGCTGGGCCATGGCCGTGGACAGGGTGGACTGGGTCACCAGTAGCCGGTCTGCGGCCGCCGTCATGTTCTCGAGCTCCGCTACCACCGCAAAATACCGCAGCTGGGTCAGCGTAAAGGGCTTAGCCATCCGTCAATGTTCGCATTCTGCGGCATCTGCCGCGTTCGGGGGCAGGGGTGGGCTCTGATTCACAGCGCCCGGAGCCTGTGCAGCAGGAGGGCGACGTGCAGCGACGTCCGGGATTCGGCGTCGTCAAGGTCCACCGCCAGGAGCTCCTCCAACCGGGCAAGCCGGGCGTAGAGCGTGGGGCGGCTCAAATAGCCGCTCCGTGCGAGCGCGGCCTTGTTTCCGCCCGATTCGAGATACTGGCCCAGCAGCTCCAGGTATCCGCCGTTCCCCCGGGCCTCGGCCTGCAGCAGGCTTTCCAGTTCGGACTCCACAAACTGCTGTACGCGCGGATCGTTGCGCAGGAGCGCCAGCAGCCCCCGCAGCCGGATGTCGGTGGCCCGGTAGAACTGCTTTCCGGCACCGCGCAGCGTCGCCGCCGTTTCGGCGACGTGGGCAGCCTCGTCAATGCCGGCCGCTGCCTCCAGCAGGGAGCCCCGCGGACGTCCGACGCCGATGGTCCAGGCCGGTGCCGCCGCCCCCCTCAGGCGGGTCCCGCCGTCGTCCGCTGCCTGCGTACCGCCGCCCGCCTGCACCGCCAGGGCGTCCGCCAGCCGCTGCAGGGTGGCGTCCTCGAGTTGCTTCGCCGGGAGGGCAAGGATCATGCCCACCGACCCGGACTGGATACTGGCAGTCAGCGCGCTGCCCGCCGTGGACTTCACCACCTTGGCCAGCAGTTCCAGGAGGGCGCGTTCCTCCTGCTGGCCAGCCAGCGGATCGCGGGACTGTGCGCCGTCGGACGTCGGCGCAGCCTGCGCAGAGGCGCCGGTGCGGTACACAATCGGCACATAGAACGGCGAGCGCTTCAGCCCCAGGGCTCCGGCGCGCGCCAGGGCATCCGCCTCGCTGAGCCCCCGGGGGTGGCGGAGTGCGTTGAGCAGGCCGGCCTGGGCCTGCTGGCTGAGCTCGCGCCGGTCCCGCTCGGCGAGGCGGTTGATGGCGAGGGTCTGCGCCGCGCGCTCAAGCACCATGGCCGCGGTTTCCTCGTCATCCGGGGTCACCGGAAGGACCAGCCGTCCCCACAGCTGCTCCCGGACACCCACCGGAACCTGCAGCCAGTCCTCCGGGCCGGTGCGCACCGTTCTCGCGGACGACGGCGTGGTCCGCGAGCGGCGCTCCCAGTCATGCAGGAGCTCTGTTGTTGCAAGGCCCTGCGCCGAGTAGGCGAGGACCAGGTGGGACAGGTCCTCCAGCACCACGGGCGCTCCGATCATCCCTGCGGCCTGCTCCACCACCCGCTCCGTTCCGGCGCTTTCCAGGCTGAGGACCGTGAAGGCCTCGTGGACGTCGCGGGCGCGTTCCACGCGTTCCAGCTGCTCCGCCACGATCATCCGGTGCACCACCTCGGTGACCTCGACGAAGCGCACCCGCCGCTGCACCACGATCACCGGCAGCGTGCATGACTTCGCCGCCGCCTGCAGCGCGGCCAGGCTGCGGTCCCGTTCCCCCACCAGTTCCACGATCAGCCCGGCGGCCGAGGATTCCTCGAGGGACCGGATGAAGGACGCCGTGGCTTCCGGTTCCTTCTCCAGCTCCAATCCGGTGGTGAGCACCAGCTCGCCGCCGGAGAGAAGGCTGGAAATGTCCAGGAGCTCGCTGACGTGGACCCAGCGGACCGGTGCGTCGAGGCCGGCGGCGCCGCCCGCCCCGCCGCCGAGAATCTGCGGCGAGGCAGCGCGAAGCACAGGGAGGCCAAGAATGGTGCGGAGGGTTGGCAGCATTTACACAGTGTAATGGCAGCCACATTTTCCTTTACACATCGCCCCTTATGGCGGCGGTCCTCCGGCGACAGACTGGACGCAACGCACGAAGCGACCACAAGCCACCATCTAAGGAGATTCCTTGAACATCGTCGAGCACTGGATCAACGGCAGCTACGTCCCGGCCGGCGAGCGCACGGCGCCCGTCACCAACCCCGCCACCGGAAAAGTCACCGCCCAGGTGGTACTGGCCAGCACCGAGGACAGCAACGCCGCGATCGCCGCCGCGAAGGCAGCCTTCCCGGCGTGGCGCGACACATCCCTCGCCCGCCGCACACAGGTCATCTTCGCTTTCCGCGAGCTGCTCAACTCCCGCAAGGACGAGCTCGCCGCCATCATCACCTCGGAGCACGGCAAGGTCCTCGACGATGCCCTGGGCGAGGTGACCCGCGGCCAGGAAGTGGTCGAGTTCGCCTGCGGCATCCCGCACCTGCTCAAGGGCAGCTACACCGAAAACGCCTCCACGAAGGTTGACGTCCACTCCATCCGCCAGGCCCTCGGCCCGGTTGCCGTCATCAGCCCGTTCAACTTCCCGGCCATGGTTCCCATGTGGTTCTTCCCGCTCGCCATCGCCGCCGGCAACACCGTGATCATCAAGCCGAGCGAAAAGGATCCGACGGCGGCCAACTGGATGGCAGAGCTGTGGAAGGAAGCCGGGCTGCCGGACGGCGTCTTCAACGTCCTGCACGGCGACAAGGTTGCCGTGGACGCCCTCCTCACCCACCCTGACGTCAAAGCCGTGTCCTTCGTGGGCTCCACCCCGATCGCCAAGTACGTCTACCAGACCGCGACGGCCCACGGTAAGCGTGTCCAGGCCCTCGGCGGCGCCAAGAACCACATGATCGTGCTGCCCGACGCCGACCTGGACCTCGCGGCGGACGCCGCGGTCAACGCCGGTTTCGGTTCAGCCGGCGAGCGCTGCATGGCGATCTCTGCCCTGCTGGCCGTGGGCGACATCGCCGACGAACTCGTGGCCAAGATTGCCCAGCGCGCCAACTCCCTGCGCACCGGCGACGGCCTGCGCGGCTGCGACATGGGCCCCCTCGTCACGGCCCAGCACCGGGACAAGGTGGCCAGCTACGTGGACGCAGGCGAAGCGGCCGGCGCCACGATCGTCGTCGACGGCCGGACCATCTCCCCGGACGCCGAAGGTGACGGCTTCTTCGTCGGCCCCACCCTTTTCGACAACGTCACCACCGACATGTCCATCTACCAGGACGAGATCTTCGGCCCGGTCCTGTCCGTGGTCCGGGTGGACACCTATGACCAGGCACTCGAGCTGATCAACAACAACCCCTACGGCAACGGCACCGCGATCTTCACGAACGACGGCGGCGCGGCCCGCCGCTTCGAGAACGAGGTGGAGGTGGGCATGGTGGGCATCAACGTCCCCGTCCCGGTCCCCATGGCCTACTACTCGTTCGGCGGCTGGAAGAACTCACTCTTCGGCGACACCCACGCCCACGGCACCGAGGGCGTCGGCTTCTTCACCCGCGGCAAGGCCGTCACCTCCCGCTGGCTCGATCCCAGCCACGGCGGCATCAACCTCGGCTTCCCGCAGAACGCCTGACCGGCGCCCCTTCGAAAGGAACAGTCATGACTTCCACGATTGAAAGCGGCGTCCTGCCGCAGTCCGGGGACGCCGGAACGGCCCGCCGCGCCTACGACCTGGACCGCAAGCACGTCTTCCACTCCTGGTCCGCCCAGGACCTCCTGGATCCGATGGTCATCACCGCGGCCGAGGGCTCCCACGTGTGGGACGGCGACGGCAACAAGTACCTCGACTTCTCGTCCCAGCTGGTCAACACCAACATCGGCCACCAGCACCCCTCCGTCGTCGCTGCCATCGCCGCGCAGGCTGCGAAGCTGTGCACCATCGCCCCGAGCTATGTCAACGACGCCCGGTCGGAAGCCGCGCGGCTGATCGCCGAACGCACGCCGGGGGAACTGGACCGGATCTTCTTCACCAACGGCGGCGCCGACGCCAACGAACACGCCGTCCGGATGGCCCGGCTCCACACCGGCCGCCACAAGGTCCTCTCCGCCTACCGTTCGTATCACGGCGGCACCCAGCTCGCGGTCAACCTCACCGGCGACCCCCGCCGCTGGCCCAGCGACACCGGCAGCACCGGCACCATCCACTTCTTTCCGCCCTACCTCTACCGCACGGCGTTCCACTCCACCACCGAAGAGGAGGAAAGCCAGCGCGCCCTGGAGCACCTCGAGCAGCTGATCAGCCTCGAGGGCCCCGCCACCATCGCGGCGCTGATCCTGGAATCCGTTCCCGGGACCGCCGGCATCTACATGCCCCCGCCCGGCTACCTGCAGGGCGTCCGGGAGCTGTGCACCAGGCACGGCATCGTCTTCATCGCGGACGAGGTCATGGCGGGCTTCGGCCGCACGGGCAAGTGGTTCGCCGTCGAGCATTTCGACGTCGTTCCGGACCTGCTGACCTTCGCGAAGGGCGTCAACTCCGGCTACGTCCCGCTCGGCGGTGTGGCCATCAGCCCCGAAATCGCAGAGACCTTCGGGAAGCGTGTCTACCCCGGCGGGCTCACCTACTCCGGACACCCGCTGGCCACGGCAGCCGCCGTCGCCACGATCGACACCATGGAACGCGAAGGCATCGTGGAACATGCCGCCTTCCTGGGCGAAACCGTCATCGGCCCCGCACTGGCCGGCTTTGCCGAACGGCACCCGTCAGTGGGCGAGGTCCGCGGCACCGGCGTGTTCTGGGCCATCGAGCTCGTCCGGGACCGGACCACACGGGAGCCGCTGGCGCCCTACGGCGGCTCCAGCCCGGTGATGAACGAGCTCGTCGCGGGGTGCAAATCCAAGGGCCTGCTGCCGTTCGCCAACTTCAACCGGATCCACGTGGTCCCGCCCTGCAACACCAGCGTGCAGGACACCGAGGCCGGCTTGGCCATCCTCGACGAAGTCCTGGAAATCGCCGATCAGGCCATCGCCTGACCGCTCCCGCCGGTACCGTCCAATAGCCGGGCCCCGGGTCCCCTGCAAAAGGGGACCGGGGGCCAAGCTGCTGATCCTTGGGCGGTAAACCGCCGGGCTCCGGAGCGCCGGGTTAAGGAACGTCCGGGCGCTGGTCCGGGCGCTGGTCCGGGCGCTGGTCCGGCCGCTGGTCCGGCCGGTGGCCGCGCAGGTTGTCCTGGACCTTGCCGAAGAGATCCTTGATGGTGGATTCCGTGTTGGTAAGCATGTCCGGCTGGACGTAGACATTCTGCGTCGGCGGCAGGCTGTAATGCGACGGCAGCCCTCCGGCGCCATCAACGCCCTCCAGCGCGACGGTCACTCCGCCTTCCTTGCGTGCGATGGCGCCGATCCGGCCGAACACCAGCGTGAACTCGTCCGGCTGGAAGCTGACGGTTTGCCCGATGTGTGTCCGGTTGAGCTCGCCCGCAGCTACTGCTTTCTCGTTGCCGGTCCCTGAGTAGTCCATGGTCTCTCCTAAAAGGTGGATGGCAGCTTATGCCAGCAGTCTAGGGCGGGGCACGGATGCCGCATAGACCACGCTGGACGGCTGCACAATACTTTGCGGCACCATCATCACTTCATCCATTGAAAGCCTTCCCGGCCAGCGGCTTAGATGGATCTTGTCGGCGCTGACACACCAGTTGCCGCAGGGGAATCAAGCAGGCTTCTAGGAACGGGCATCGAGGAACATTGTGACGTCACAAACGAATTGGGTTGGCGGCGGACCGGGCTGGGACGACGTGCAGGTTGGGGACAGCGTGCAGCTGAGCCGGAACGGGCGCATCGAATTCACCGGCCAGGTGGACGACCGTACCGCAGCCGGTGACATCGTCTGGATCAAGTCGAGCCTTGGCCGCAGGCGGCTCTTCCACGTCGAAGACGGCTTCCAGCTCGCCGGGAGCAGCATGTGATCGCGGAAGCTGAAGACGCACTTTGTGAAGAGGACTGCCACTACTGCTCGGGGCCGGAAACGGACTAGCCGTAACGGAACCCATTTCCCCGCTAGAATTGCAGGGATCCGCCAGCCTCCTCCCGCACCAATGCCGGCGCCCCGGAGCGCGCGGATCGCAGCCGGCAACGAACCAGCCTGAGGGAGGACTCCGTGCGCACTCATTACGCCCGGACTCCTTTCCATTCCCTCCGAGCGGCCATGGTTGCCGCCATGATTGTGACTCTCGGCGCGGCCGCCCACGTGGTTGCCGGCGGCGAACTGCCGGTTCCGGGCATCATGCTGGCTGTCCTGGCACTCACCGGCATGGCGGCCACCGCGGCCACCCGCCTCAGACTGAATTTTCCCGCGATGGCCGCGCTCCTGGGAGCCGGTCAGCTGGTCCTACACGAGGCCTTCAGCGCTTTTAGCTCCCCTGCCGGGACCGTGCACGCAAACGTACCGGGGCATCACCCGGCGGCCCCGTCACTGGCCGGATTCCCGCTGGAAACCGCCGGCGCCGCGCACGTGCACCATGCCGCCCCCTGGGCCGCCTCACTGATGCTGGCGGGGCATGCCCTGGCCACCCTCGCCTGTGCACTGCTGCTAGCCAAGGGCGAGGCCGCCCTCTGGTCCCTCGCCGCGTGGCTCCGGCCCCTCGTTCAACTTCCCGAAGCGGCAATGCCCGACGTCGCCGCCGCACCTGCCGCCGCCGGCTGGCCGGCGGATTCCGCGCCGCTCCCCTGGCGCAACCTCAGGCCGGACTGCAGGCGGGGCCCGCCTGCCGCCGTCGTACTCTCCTGACACCTTTTCCTGGCTCCGGCCTGCCCGCCGAACCGCCGCTTCCGGCAGTTCCAGCGGCCCCGTGCCGCGGCACCGGACGCCCCTCCATAGTTTTGTGCACCGCCACTGGCCCCGTGCACCTTTGAAAGGCCCTCTTTTGAAAAAGTCATCACCCAAGTCCTTCCGCCGAACCCTCTCCGCAACGGCCGTGGCCGGCGGCACCGCAGCACTCATGCTGGCCGGAGTCACGGCTGCGTCCGCGCACGTCGGCGTCACCCCGGACAAGACCGACGCCAACTCCTACGCGCTGCTCACCTTCGGCATTCCGCATGGCTGCGACGACTCAGGCACCACCAAGGTGACCATCACGCTCCCCGAGGAACTCAACGACGCCCAGCCCACGGTCAACCCGAACTGGACCGTGGAGAAGGTTGTGGAGCAGCTGCCGGAACCGAAGAAGCTCGCGGACGGCGCAACCATCACCAAGCGGACCAGCCAGATCGTCTACACCGCCAAGGCACCGTTGGACCCCGAACTCCGGGACGCGCTGGTGCTCTCCGTCAAGCTCCCCGACGCCGCCGGCAAGACCCTCCATTTCCCCACCCTGCAGAACTGTGAGCAGGGGCAGACGGACTGGTCCGAGATCGCCAAGGACGGCCAGGACCCGCACTCCCTCGAAGCGCCGGCACCGTCGCTCACCGTCACGGCTGCCGCCGCGGACAGCCACGGGTCGGCGTCAGAAACGCCGGCGGCCGCGGCCCACGCCTCATCCGTATCGGACGAGGGGACGGACGACGGCTCGCAGCCGCGCAGCTGGGCCGGCCTCGTAGCAGGCCTCGGCGGACTTGCCCTCGGCGGGGTGGCGCTGATGCGCAGCAGGAACGGCAAGACGGCCGAGGCCCGTGTTGCAGCGGCCACTTCCGAACCCGGCGCTTCCGAACCGACTGATTCCAAGCCCGGGAAGTAGTACGCGGGATTGATGCCCGGAAATCACAATCCGGGCATCAATCCGCGGCAGCGGTCGTGGCATCGTTGACTCAGGCAACCGCGGGCATGAAGGTTGAGCCATGAGGTCTCAGCCAATTAAAAACGGTCTTGTCATCACGACGGCGGTCGCGGCCGCCGCCCTCCTGCTCACAGCATGCGGGCCCAGCCAGCCCCAGTCCCAGGGGACTCCGGAGCCGGCCTCCACTTCCAGCACTCCGTCCGGTTCCTCCGCGCCGGCCACAAGCCAGGCGCCCAGCAGCACACCGCCCTCGTCGGCCCCCGCACCCGCGGGACCCTCGCTGTGCAAGGCCGCGAACCTGACGGTGTCGGAGGATTCCACCGGTGGGGGCGCTGCCGGCAGCGTCTACTCCAAGCTCATCCTTACGAACTCCGGCGCAGAACCCTGCCTCCTGAGGGGCTTTCCGGGCGTCTCCCTCACCGCGGACGCCACCGGGGCACCTATCGGGGCACCGGCCCGGCAGGACGGGTCGTCGCCCGTTGCGGACGTGCTGCTGGCCCCCGGCCAGGCCGGAGCCGCGGAGATGCGCTACACGCAGGCGGGCAATTACCCGGACTGCACCGCAACGAAGGCTGCGGGCTACCGGATCTATCCGCCTGAGGACACCGCCTCACTGTTCCTGGCCATGCCCCGGAACGCCTGCACCAACGACGAGATCGAGCTGCTGACCATCGGGGCGTTCCACGCCATGTAAGAATTCGAGGTAGCCGCCCGGTCCTGTTCCCCGGTCACGCAGCCCATGACATGATAAGTCGACTTATGAACTCTTTCGGAGTCCCGACGGTGATGTCACGGGACTGAGGAAAGGCAGGCCGGCCGATGACCTCGTTGTGGTTGGACCGCACCCACACGTTCCGCAGCGACCAGTTCCATCCCCGCAGCGCGTTTGACACGGTGGTGGCAGGGGCCGGGCTGACCGGGCTGGTGACGGCCCTGCTCCTCGCCCGGTCAGGCAAGAAAGTGCTGGTTCTCGAAGCCAGGAGCCCGGGCGCCGTGACCACCGGCAACACCACGGCAAAGGTTTCCCTGCTGCAGGGCACTGTGCTGTCCGCGCTGAGGAACCAGTATTCGCAGAAGGTGGTGGATGCCTACGTCGAGATGAACCGCGAGGGACAGGCCTGGCTGCTGCGGTATCTCAGGGACCGGGGAGTGGCGTTCCAGCGTCGGGATGCCTATACGTACGCCACTTCCGAAGACGGTACCGACATCCTCCGTAAGGAAATGGCGGTTGCCCAGGCCGCTGGACTTGCTGTGGAGTATGTCCGGGAACCCGGGCTCCCTTTTCCCGTCAAAGGTGCGCTCCGCCTGGGCCGGCAGGCCCAGATCCACCCCATGGAAGTCATCGACGCCCTGGTGGACGACGTCCGCTCGCACGGAGGTCAGATCGTTTCCGGCGTGCGGCTGAACGGGTTCCGGGGACTTGGTGCGCTCCGGGGTGCGGAACTGGAGGTCCAAACAGATCATGGACCCGTGCGTGCCGGGGACGTGGTGCTTGCCACGGGGACCCCGGTCCTGGACCGGGGGCTATATTTCGCCAAACTCAAGCCGCTGCGGTCCTACGCGGCGGCCTTCGAATTGCCCGGGACAACCGCTGTCCCGGACGGTATGTTCCTGTCCGTTGAGCAGCCGATCCGATCCCTGCGCGATTATCCCGCCGACGGCCGTCGGCTCCTCCTGGTGGGAGGCAACGGGCATCCGGTGGGCCGCGCCAGGTCAACGCAGGCCTACCTCGACACACTGATCGACTGGACAACGGCGAAATTCCCCGGCGCCAGCCTCACCCACTCCTGGTCCGCTCAGGACTACCAGGCCACCAACCTGATGCCCTTCTTCGGCAAGCTGCCGCGGGGGCTGGGCCGGGTTTATTTCGCCACGGGGTACAACAAATGGGGCATGGCCAACTCCGTGGCCGCCGCCCTGGACATCACGTCCGGCATCCTCGGCACCCGGCTCCCCTGGGCCAGCGTCATCCACCACCGGGTCACGTCCGCGGCCGGAGCCGCCTCGGCAGCAACCCTCAATGCGGCGGTGGCCGCCACGCTAGCCAGGGATTGGGCGCAGGTGGGACTCAAGCGCCTGGGCGAGTCACGGGAGCAGCCGCCGGAGGGGTCGGGCATGGTGTTCCGCCGCGGCCGGAAGCCTGTGGCCGTGTCCACCGTCGACGGCACCAGCTGCCAGCTGTCCGCCGTCTGCACCCATCTGGGCGGCATTGTGCGGTGGAACGACAGCGAAAAATCCTGGGACTGCCCGCTCCACGGCTCCCGCTTCAGCAGCACCGGGACGGTGCTGGAAGGTCCGGCCACCCGCGATCTGCGGCAGGTTGACTGACCCTGCGGGGGCCTCGCCGGAACCCGCCGGGAGTGCCGCCAATAGTGTCGGTGCCTTAGGGCATGATGGAGGAATGCAGGGGAAGGACGTCGCCGGCGGGCGGCCAGGCAAAAAACAGTCGGGCGACACACCATCAGGAACGCCGGCCGGCGGGACTTCTTCCGGGCGGACCATGGACAGGTTCAGCCAGTCCACCAGGGAGTGGTTCCTCGGTGCGTTTTCCGCGCCCACACCCGCACAAAACGGGGCCTGGGACGCCATTTCGTCCGGCTCCCACGCGCTGGTGGTTGCCCCGACTGGCTCCGGCAAAACCCTCGCAGCATTCCTGTGGGCACTCGACCGCCTCCAGGCGTCCGCTCCCGCCGAACCGGAAGCACTGCCCGGCCTGGACCAGGCTGCCAAAGGCAGGAAACCGAAGGCGCCCCGGCGCAAGACCCGCGTCCTGTACATATCGCCGCTCAAAGCGCTGGGTGTCGACGTCGAACGCAACCTCCGGGCGCCGCTGATCGGCATCACACAGACAGCCAAACGGCTGGGCCTGCCCGCCCCGCTGATCACCGTTGGGGTCCGTTCGGGGGATACGACGACGGCGGACCGCCGCGCGCTGCTCTCGCACCCGCCCGACATCCTCATCACCACCCCGGAGTCCCTGTTCCTTATGCTCACGTCCCGGGCGCGGGAAACCCTGGCCGAGGTGGACACGATCATCGTGGACGAGGTCCACGCCGTCGCCGGCACCAAGCGCGGCGCGCACCTGGCCGTGTCGCTGGAACGGCTGGATGCGCTCCTGCCCAAACCCGCGCAGCGGATCGGCCTCTCAGCCACCGTGGAGCCCCGCGAACTCGTGGCCCAGTTCCTCGCAGGATCCGCCCCGGTGGAAATCGTGGCGCCGCCGTCCAAGAAGAACTGGGACCTGACCGTGTCCGTTCCGGTGGAGGACATGTCCGATCTGCAGGGGGCCGCCGGCACCTTCGACTCCGGCCCTGCGTCGGGGCTGCAGCCACAGGCGTCCATCTGGCCGCATGTGGAGGAGAAGATCGTGGACCTGGTGATGGCCAACCAGTCCACCATCGTGTTCGCCAATTCGCGCCGCCTCGCCGAACGCCTGACGGCCCGCCTCAACGAGATCCACGCCGAACGTGAACTGGTGGCGGCGGGCGGAGGCTGGGGCGAATTCGGCGCCGGGGGGCCGGACTTCGGATCCTCGCCTTCAGCAATACAGTCCGCCGTGCCGTCGGCGGTGCCGTCCGCGGGCACCGGCATACCGGCGTCGACGGCGACGCCGGCCCACATGATGGCGCAGGCGGGCAGCACCGCCGGCGCCGATCCCGTGCTGGCACGGGCCCACCACGGTTCCGTATCAAAGGACCAGCGCGCGCTGATCGAGGACGACCTGAAATCGGGCCGGCTGCGGTGCGTTGTCGCCACGTCCTCCCTTGAGCTCGGAATCGACATGGGCGCGGTGGACCTGGTGGTCCAGGTGGAGTCGCCGCCGTCCGTGGCCAGCGGTCTGCAGCGGGTGGGCCGTGCCGGTCACCAGGTGGGCGAAGTGTCCCAGGGCGTCCTGTTCCCCAAACACCGTGCCGACCTCGTGCATACGGCCATTACCGTGGAGCGGATGCTCGGCGGCAAGATCGAGCGGCTTAGTGTTCCCGCCAACCCGCTGGACATCCTGGCGCAGCAGACGGTGGCGGCCACGGCCTTGGGCTCCATCGATGTGGAGGAATGGTTCTCCACGGTCCGCCGGTCCGCCCCGTTTGCTTCCCTCCCCCGGTCCGCCTTCGAGGCCACGCTGGACCTTTTGGCCGGCCGCTACCCGTCCGACGAATTCGCCGAGCTCCGGCCCAGAATCATCTGGGACCGGAACGCCGGCACCATCGAGGGCCGCCCCGGGGCTCAGCGGCTGGCCGTGACGTCCGGCGGCACCATTCCGGACCGCGGGCTCTTTGGCGTCTACATCATCGGCACCGAGGTGGAAGGCTCTGCCTCGCCTTCCAGCGAGGGCAAGGCTGCCAGTCCGGGGGCCTCCGCCGCCAAGGGTGGCCGGCGCGTGGGTGAACTCGACGAGGAGATGGTCTACGAATCCCGGGTGGGCGACATCTTCGCCCTCGGTGCCACCAGCTGGAAGATCGAGGACATCACGCACGACCGCGTCCTGGTGTCCCCGGCCTTCGGCCAGCCGGGCAAGCTCCCCTTCTGGAAGGGTGATTCGCTGGGCCGGCCGGTGGACCTGGGCCGCGCCCTGGGCGCCTTCGTGCGTGAACTGTCCGCGTCCGACGTCGGACCGGCCATGGAGCGGTGCAAGGCCAGCGGGCTTGACGACTTTGCTGCGAACAACCTGATCCAGTATCTGGCCGAACAGAAGCTGGCCACCGAAGTGGTCCCCAGCGACACCACGCTGGTGGTGGAGCGGTTCCACGACGAACTGGGCGATTGGCGGGTGGTCCTGCACAGCCCCTTCGGCCTGCCCGTGCACGCGCCCTGGGCCCTCGCCGTGGGCCAGCGGCTCCACCAGCGCTACGGAATGGACGGCTCCGCGATGGCCGCGGACGACGGCATCGTGCTGCGGGTGCCCATGATGGAGGACGAACCGCCGGGCGCCGAGCTGTTCCTCTTCGAACCCGAGGAACTGGAGCAGATCGTCACGGCCGAGGTGGGTGGCAGCGCCCTCTTTGCCTCGCGCTTCCGTGAGTGTGCCGCCCGGGCGCTGCTGCTGCCCCGGCAAAACCCGGGAAAGCGGCAGCCGCTGTGGCAGCAGCGCCAACGGTCCGCGCAGTTGCTGGACGTGGCGCGGAAATATCCGACGTTTCCCATCGTGCTGGAAACCGTGCGTGAGTGCCTGCAGGACGTCTACGATCTCCCGGCGCTGAAGGACGTCGCAGCGTCCATCGAGCGGCGTGAACTGCGGATCCTCCAAACCACCACGCAGCAGCCCTCCCCGTTCGCGAAGTCCCTGCTGTTCGGCTACGTCGCGCAGTTCCTCTATGAAGGCGACTCACCCCTTGCGGAGCGCCGGGCTGCCGCGCTGGCCCTGGATTCAACCCTGCTGAATGAGCTCCTGGGCCGGGTGGAGCTGCGCGAACTGCTCGACGCCAGGGTCATCGAGGCCACCGAACGGGAGCTGCAGCGGCTCGCGCCGGACCGCCGGGTGCGCGGGATGGAGGGCGTCGCGGACCTGCTGCGCATGCTCGGTCCGCTGACCCCCGAAGAAGTGGCCGCACGGCTGGAAACCGCCGCCCCGGTGGCTGAGCCGACGGAAACCCTGGTGGCTGAGCCGGCGGAAACCCTGGTGGTTGAGCCTGCCCAGGTGGCCGACGCCGTCACGCACCTCACCGCCCTGCAGCGGGCCAACCGCGCACTCCGGGTGTACATCGGCGGTGCCGAGCGCTTTGCCGCCGTGGAAGATGCCGCCCGCCTGCGGGATGCCATCGGAGTGCCCCTGCCCATGGGGGTGCCGCTGGCGTTCATCGAACCGGTGGCCGACCCCCTTGGCGACCTCGTCTCCCGCTACGCCCGCACCCACGGACCGTTCACGGCAGCTGAAGCCGCGGCAAGGCTGGGACTCGGCGTCGCCGTCGTCAGTACTGCGCTCAAGAGGCTCGCCGCGGACGGCCGCGTGGTGGAAGGAGAGTTCCGCCCGCATTCCGCGCCGCCCGAACAGGTGGCCGCCGCCGAACACCCGGAAACGGGGGACGCTGATGCCGCCCAGGCCCCGTCCCCACCATCCGTGGTGGCACTGGCCGGCACCAGTGAATGGTGTGACGCAGAGGTGCTGCGAAAATTGCGCCGCCGGTCGCTGGCGGCGCTGCGTGCCGAAGTGGAGCCCGTGGATACGGCGGCGTACGGCCGGTTCCTTCCGGCCTGGCAGAACGTCCGAATCCCGGGAGGCGGCCGGGGCCAGTCAGCCCTGCGCGGGCTGGACGGCATCATCACGGCTGTCGATCAGCTCTCCGGCGTGCCGGTTCCGGCTTCGGCATGGGAACCGCTCGTCCTCGCCAGCCGGGTTGCCGACTACCAGCCCGCCATGCTGGATGAGCTGATGGCGGCCGGCGAGGTCCTCTGGTCCGGTGCAGGCGCGCTTCCCGGCAACGACGGCTGGGTGAGCCTGCACCTCGCGGACTCGGCCGAACTCACGCTGAATCCCGCGGCTGACTACGAGCCCGGGGACGCCCAGCAGCGCCTGCTGGACCATCTGCAGAACAATGGCGGCGGCTATTTCTTCCGCCAACTGACGGACATCGCGGGCGGCATGGACGCCGTGATGAGCGACCAGGATGTTGTGGCTGCGCTCTGGGACCTGGCGTGGGCAGGCCGCATCACCGGCGATACGTTCGCGCCCGTCCGGGCCATGATTGCCGGCGGCCACACAGCCCACCGGCAGGTTGCCCGGGCACCGCGGGCGCGCGCACCCCGGATGAGCCGGCTGGGACGCGCCCACGGCACCGGTCTGCTGGGATCTCCCGGGCTGACCGGGGGGCGCTACGGTTCGGTCACAGGTGCCGCCGCCACGCCGCCGCTGGCGGCCGGCCGATGGTCTGCCCTGCCGTCGCCCGAACTTGACCCGACCATCCACGCCCGCGCCACGGCGGAGCTGCTGCTGGACAGGTACGGTGTCGTCACCCGCGGATCAGTCATGGCGGAGAACATCCTGGGCGGCTTTGGGCTGATGTACAAGGTCCTGGCCAGGCTGGAGGAAGCCGGACGCTGCCGCCGGGGTTATTTCATCGAGCACCTCGGCGCCGCCCAGTTTGCTGTGCCGGCCACGGTGGACCGGCTGCGGTCCTACACGGAGGACACCCAGCTGGCGAAGCCGGAGCCTGTTGCCCTGGCCCTCGCCGCGACGGACCCCGCCAATCCCTACGGCGCGGCGCTGGCCTGGCCCGCGCTCAGTGTGGAGGCCGGCAGCGGCCACCGCCCGGGGCGGAAGGCAGGAGCCCTCGTGGTCATGGTCGACGGGTTTCTGGTCCTCTACGTGGAGCGCGGTGGCAAGACACTGCTCGCCTTCGATGAAGATCCGGAAATACTCGCCGCCGCGGCGGCAGCCCTGGTGGGGGTGGTGAAGCGCGGCGCGGTGGACAAGCTCATCATGGAGAAGGTCAACGGCCACGGCATCCTGGACACGCCTGCGGCAGCCGCTTTGACCCACGCCGGCGCCTATTCCACTCCGAAGGGACTGAGAATCCGTGCCTGAAGGTGATTCCGTCTGGCGGGCCGCGGCGCAGCTGCACGCCGCCCTGGCCGGACAGCAACTCACAGCCTCCGACTTCCGGGTGCCCAGATTTGCCACGCTCAAGCTGGACGGCTGGACAGTGGACGAGGTGGTTCCCCGCGGCAAGCACCTGCTGATGCGGCTCCGGGGTCCGGCGGAGGAACAGCTGACCATCCACTCCCACCTGAAGATGGAAGGCGCCTGGCAGGTCTACCCTCCCGGCGGCCGCTGGCGGAAACCGGGGTTCACGGCCCGGTGCGTGCTGCGGACCGCCACGGCGGACGCCGTCGGGTTTTCCCTCGGCATCCTGGAAGTGGTCCGCACGGCTGACGAGGTGTCCGTCGTCGGCCACCTCGGGCCGGACCTCCTCGGCCCGGACTGGGACATCGCCGAGGCGGAACGGCGGCTGCTCGCGGCGCCCGACGTTCCCATCGGCGTGGCCCTCCTGGACCAGCGCAACCTGGCCGGCATCGGCAACATCTACCGCTGCGAGGCCTGCTTCCTTTCCGGCATCCATCCCGCCGCACCTGTCTCCGAGGTAACGGACCTGCGCGCCATAATGGCCGATGCCAAGCAGTTGCTGGAGGCCAACCTGGGACCGGGTCGCCGCACCACCGTGCTCAACGCCCGCGGAGCACCGGTGGGCAGGATGGCCGGAAGGCCTGGATACTGGGTATACGGTCGCGAGCACCAGCCATGCCTGAAATGCGGGACGCCCATCCGCCGCGGCGTGCTCGCCAAAGGCACCCACACAGGGACCGGCACCGAAGAGCGGGACATCTACTTCTGCCCGAAATGCCAGCCGCCGCCGGGAACAAACGCCTGACGCAGAGTGGAGCCGGCGCCGCACTCAGGCGGCCCGAGGCCTGAAGCAAACACGAGCCCGTGCCCGTGCCTCACTCAGGCGGCCGTCACCGCAGCCTGGGACTGCTCCCCTGCCCCGGGTCCGCTGGCTTCATCGGAACCCGTGCCAGCACCCTTGCCGACACCCTCGCCGACACGGGCCTTCCGTGCCTCCGGCACGGTGAACCGCGGCAACAGCAGCTGAACCAGCGGGCCGATGGCCAGTGCGTAAACCACCGTGCCTACCCCCACGGAGCCGCCCAGCAGCCAGCCCGTGCCCAGAACGACGATTTCGATTCCGGTCCGCGAGGTACGGACCGACCAGCCGGTCCGCCGCGCCAGCCCGGTCATGAGTCCGTCGCGGGCGCCGGGGCCGAACCGGGCTCCGATGTAGCAGGCCGACGCGATCCCGTTCAGCAGCACGGCACCCGCCAGCATGCCGATCTGGCCGCCCAGGTGCGAGAACTCCGGAATCAGCGCCAGCCCCACATCCGCGAAAACACCCACCAGGACGGCGTTGCACAGGGTGCCGAACCCGGGCCGCTGCCGCAGCGGAATCCACAGGAGCAGGACGAGGAAGCTGACGATGACAACCACCGCTCCGATGGAGAGTCCGGTTTTACCCGCCACGCCCTGGTGGAAAACATCCCAGGGGTCAAGGCCAAGTCCGGCACGGATGAACATGGCCAGCGATATGCCGTACATGGCCAGGCCGGTGAACAGTTGAAGGAGTCTGCGGGTCATCATGAGATCCATCCTCCGTCAAAACTGGCCTTGCAATCCATATCCAGTTTGAGATACTGGCTACATGTCCGGCTCCCTGAACCCCACTGCACTGGCACGGCTCCTCGGCGAATGGAACCGCGGTGCGGCGCCCGCCTACCGCGAGCTGGCCGACGTCGTACGCCTGCTGGTCCTGGACGGCCGCGTCCCGCTGGACGTGGCGCTGCCCAGCGAGCGGGCACTGGCCGAAACCCTGGGGGTCAGCCGGACCACCGTGACTGCCGCCTACTCCAGCCTGCGTGCACAGGGATTCCTCAGCAGCCGGCAGGGCAGCCGGGGCCGGACCTGCATTCCCCGGCGGATGCCGGCGGGCACCAACGGCCCCGGCGGTGCCACCGACCTGATCAGCCCAAACGCCCTGGCCGGAGCGCCGGGACTAGCGCCGCCGCCCGGCCTGCTCGACCTTGCCTACGCGTCCCTGCCGGCCAGCGGCGAAGTGGTGCACCGCGCCTTCGCGGCCGCGCTGACGGAGCTCCCGGCGCTGCTTCCGGGATTTGGCTACGACGCCATTGGCATTGCACCGCTCCGTGAGGCGATCGCTGCCCGGTATTCCGACGCCGGGGTTCCCACCACGGCAGACCAGATCCTGGTGACGTCAGGCGCGCAGCATGCGCTGAACATCGTGCTCCGCACCCTGGCCGGCCGGCAGGACAAGGTGCTCGTGGACCATCCCACCTATCCGCACGCCCTGGATGCCATCCACGCCAGTGGCTGCCGGCCGGTGCCTGTAGCCCTCCCGCACGGGCACGGCTGGGACGTGGACGGCATGGAAGCCGCCATGATGCAGCAGCGCCCCAAGATGGCCTACGTCGTGCCGGATTTCCACAACCCCACCGGCCGGATGATGTCCGACGCCCAGCGCCACAGGCTCGTTCAGGCCGCCGCCGCAGCCGGAACGGTGCTGGTGGTGGACGAGACGCTGCGCGAGCTGAATCTCGACGGCGTCTCCACGGCCCCGGTGGCGGCCATCAGTCCGGCGGTGGTAACCATCGGGTCCCTGAGCAAGTCGCACTGGGCCGGGCTGCGCACCGGCTGGATCCGGGCCGGCAGATCCCTGATCCAGCGCTTCGCCGCCACCCGGACCACCATGGACCTGGGCGGGCCCGTGGTGGAACAGCTGGCTGCTGCGCACCTGGTCCGGTCGCTCGCGGAACCGCTGCCGGCCCGGCTGGAGGCCCTGCGCGGGAACCGGGCCGCGCTGCTTGAGCTGATCGGCGGGATCCTCCCGGACTGGCAGCCGGAACGGCCCGACGGCGGGCTAAGCATTTGGTGCCGGCTGCCGGCGCCGATCAGCACAGCACTGACGGTCATCGGCCCCGACGTTGGGGTCAGGCTGGCAGCCGGGCCCAGGTTCGGCGTGGGCGGGGCCTTCGAGCACTACCTGCGCGTCCCTTTCACTCTTCCGCCTGCGCAGTTGGAGACCGCTGTCCTGGCCATTCGCTCGGCCCAGGACAGGCTCGACGCCGCACCCCAGCTGCGGCGCAGCCTCCGGCACACGCCCGCCGTCGCCATCGCCTGACCCCCTGCGGGCTCACGGGGCGGGCACCGACAGCCAACCCCGCGAGTGCTACGCGTAGACCTTCTCGAGGTAGTCACCCCAAGCCTCGGCTGTGGCCTCCGGATCCCCGCTGCCGCTGAAATCGTGGACGGTCATGCCCACCGGGGCACCGAACACGTTGCGGCCAAAGAACCGGTACATGGTGTCCGCGGTCCGCAGGCCCAGGAAGTTCTCGTTGGAGAAGTCCACCTGCCCCCTGAGCCGGCCGACGCCGTCGACCTCCACATCGAACGTGTCACCCTGCGGCGCGGCCTCCACGCCGAGGGCCTTCTTCAGCTGCACAAAGCCTTCCGGCGTCTGGGAAGCGGAGGGGCCCTGGATGTCCGTGAACACCACGGGCTGGCCGTCGAAGTACTTCAGGTACTGCCCCAGTGTGTGGAGATAGAACTCCGTGTGCTTGCTCGCGCCGTCGTACTGCTGGTCCCAGTTGTCCGCGAAGATGCCGCTGTGCACGTAATGGAGCCGGGCCCGGCCGCCGTCGAGCGGTTCCAAAACATGCTCCAGCTGGTTGAACCAGCCGTCGGGCCCGTCCATGCGGGACACCAGGTGCTGCGGGTACTCCTCGACGGTCTTGACGTCCGGCCACTGGTCAGTCGGGAACATCCAGCCGGGCGTGCCCTTGGTGACGGCTTCCCAGACACGCTCCGGGGTGCCGGGCAGCTCGGTGTCGTAAACAATCTCGAATTTACGGTCGTCAGTCATTGTCCTGCTCCTTTTCCGTTTCCCCGGACGGGGTGGTTTTGCTTGGTTGTTTGAGTGCGGGATGAAGCGCGACGACGATCCGGTGCTTCCGCCCGCCCGGCCCGCCGTCGTCGTGGTACTTGTCCACCAGCCGGGTGACCGCAACGCCGAGCTCTTCGGCAAAGGCGGCACGGTCAGCCGCGGTACGGAAGGTGATCTCCCCGTCGATCGCGAACGTTGCGAGTTTCTGCCGTGCGGCGGCCGCCCCAGCGATGAGCTTCCCCACTTCCTGGACCATGCGCCCGGCGAGCGCCAGCAGCCAGAAGGCGGAGAACCGGTCCGCAAACCGGTGCGGATCGGGCGCCACGGAAGCCAGTGCCACGGGCGAAATGAGGTAGGACGCCGCGGTGGCCTGCAGGACGCGCTCCGTGACATTGCCCTTCCGGCGCTCCTCAACAAGCTCCACCAGGCCGTGCCGCTCCAGCGCTTTGAGGTGGTAGTTCACCTTCTGCCGCGGCAGCCCCACCTTCGCGGCGAGCTGGGTGGCCGAACCGGGTTCCGCAAGCTCCCGGAGGATGCGGGTCCGGATGGGGTCCAGCGAGGCTTCGGCCGCCGCCGGGTCCTCGATCACTTCAATGTCCAACATGGCTTAAGTATCGTCACCGACAATTTTATTTGTCAAGAACTTTTTTACCGTCGGTGCCATTTAGACGGTTCCCTGCCGGCTCGACGTCGGGCAGCGTCTAGGCCGCAGGGAACCGTCGAAACGGCGGCAGAGAGGACGCCCGGCGGCGCAAAGTAGAATGGACCGGTGATGCAATCCCCCCTCCCCGTGCGCGACGGCGTCAACGCGACCCGCCTGCGCCTCCCGGACGAGGGGCCCTGGGACACCGCCATGGACTACATGATGCACCGCTGGGGCCACATCGACCCGCAGGGCATCGAGGACCGTTTCGACGCCGGCGAGATCGTGGGCGAGGGCGGCGTCCCGCTGGACCGGCGCACCAGGCTCGAGGACCACACCTTCATCTGGTACTACCGCACGCTCCCGCCGGAGACGCGGCTGCCCGTCGAGCTCAGCATCCTCCACCAGGACGATCACATCCTCGTTGTGGACAAACCCCACTTCCTGCCCACCACTCCTGGCGGCACCTACATCCAGGAGTCGGCCTTGGTGCGGCTCCGGAACCAGCTGAACCTCCCGGACCTGATCCCCATGCACCGCCTGGACCGGATGACGGCCGGCATCCTCCTGCTCTCCACGAACCCGGAGACCCGCGGCAACTACCAGGTCCTCTTCGAAAAACGCCAGGTCCAGAAGGAGTACGAGTGCGTGTCCGCCGCGGAACCGGCTGCGGGACATCCCGCCGTCGACTTCCCCGTGGTGGTGCGGAACCGCATGACCAAGTCCCGCAGTTACCTCCTGGCGGAGGTCATCGACGGCGAGCCCAATGCGGAAACCCGCATTGAACTGCTGAAGACGTTCGACGCCGGCACTCACGCAAGTGAACCGACGCGCCGGGGACTGTACCGGCTTGAGCCGCACTCGGGAAAGACCCACCAGCTCAGGGTCCACATGGCCTCACTGGGGCTGGGCATCGTGAACGATGCCTTCTACCCCGACCTGCTGGACAAGGCACCGGACGACTACACCAAGCCGCTCCAGCTCCTGGCCCGCGGGATCCGCTTTGTGGACCCCATCACCAGGGAGCCGGTGGAGTACCGCAGCAGGCTTCAGCTCAGCGAAGCCCCGGCCTGAGCTGGCTGTCCCTTGCCGCCGGCGAAAATGAGGTAACTTGTGGCCATGGACCTGGCCAACGCCGACACCTGGGGAGCGGCGATCTATTTCTGGATCATCCCCATCGTCCTTGGCGATGCCATCTTCCCGCCTATCCCCTCCGAAATGGTGGTGATCACGGGCGGCGCGCTCTCCGCGGAGGGCCGCGCCAACTTCCTGCTGGTGGGCCTGCTGTCCGCCTTCGCCTCGTGGATCGGCGACGTCGTGGTGTTCCAGTTGTTCAAGCGCCGCCTCAGCCATGTCCTGGACCGGTGGCGGTGGGGCCGTAAATTCCACAGCGGAATCCACGCGGCCATCGCCAAGGCCGGGCGTTCCACCACGTACGGAGCCATCATCGGCGTCCGGTTCATTCCGGGAGGCCGGCTCGCGACGTCGGCCGCGGCGGGCATCGCCGACGTCACCACCCGGGCGTTCAGTTTCTGCGCGGCGGTGGGCGCCGTCCTCTGGGCCACCTATCTTGTAGGGCTCGGCTACTTCACGGGCTCCGCGACCAAGCTGCCGTTCTGGGCAAGCTCGCTGATCGGCGTCGCCGTCGGCCTGGTGATCGGCGGGGTGCTGGGCATTATTGTCACCCGCCGGCGCGGCAGCCGTTCGCCCGTGGACGAGCCAACCGATGACATCCGCCCTGATACCTCACCGTCCTGACGCGGCACCTTCGCGCTAGACGGGAGCCCAGCGGCCGCGGCTGCGGCGGAGCACCAAAAGTGCGCCCGTCACCGCAACGCGTTCGACGGCGTCGCGCATCATTGCTGCCGATTCCCGCGCCTGGTTGTTCTCACCGATGAATTCCGTTGCGTCCACCAGGAAGCGGAGGTTCAGTTCCGGCACCCCGCCCGCGATTTGGAGCTGGTTCGATTCCACGTGGTGCCGTGTTCCAAGGGCGTCGACGGCGGCGGCCATCACTGCCTCTGGAGCGTTTCCAGGCTTCAGCCCGGTGATCTTGAGTCTGGTCTGGAACGAAGGCATAAAAACAACCCTAGCGTCAGCGCGAACCGGCAGGTAACACCCGCAAATCAGCGTCCACGGGGCATTAGCTGCCAGTTCGCGCTAGCCGCCCGGGGAAGTGTCCGTGTCGCGGACCGGGGCGGCCCAGCGTTCCTCGATGTGCCCGAACCGCCACACTCCCAGCGCCAGGATCCATGTGCAGACGAAGAGTGCGACGACGGTGTATCCGACCGCGTCCAGGTCGACACCGCCGATGGCTGCCAGCGGGCCGGAGCTGATCCCGGTGCGTTCCACGAGGATCGAAATCAGTTCGATGGAACCGATCCCCAGGGCGACGGCGACAGACAGGGCAGTGATGACGATGTTGTAGTAGACGCGGCGGACCGGCCTCGACAGGGCCCACCCGTAGGCGAAGTTCATGAGGCAGCCGTCCAGCGAGTCCAGCAGGCTCATCCCCGCGGCGAACAGGATGGGAAGCGTCAGGATCGCGTACCAGGGCAGAGCCGAAGCGGCCGCACCGCCGGCGAGGATCAGCAGGCTGACCTCCGTGGCGGTATCGAACCCCAGCCCGAACAGCAGCCCCACCCCGTAGACCTGCCACGGACGCGTGATCAGCCGGGCGGCCCGCCCGAACACCCGGTACAGCAGCCCCGGTGCCGCCGACTGGGCGGCGAGGGCGGCCGCGCTGACGTCGTCCCTTCGCATCCGCAGCACCGACTTGATGATGCCGCGCAGCACCGCCAGGTTCAGGATGCCGATGCACACGAGGAACAGCCCCGAGACGGCGGTCCCCACAAGCCCCAGGAAGGCATGAAGGTCAGCCGTCCCGTCTGCCGTCCGGTCAGCGAGGCCCCGGATCCCGGCCGCCAGCAGCGCGCACAGGCCGAACACAACACTTGAGTGACCTAACGAAAACCAGAAGCCCACGGACATGCTGCGCCTGCCGTCGGCGCGGAGCTTTCGGGTGACGTTGTCGATCGCGGCAATGTGGTCGGCGTCGAAGGCATGCCGCAGGCCCAGCGTGTAGGCCGCCACACCAAGACCAACGCCAAACGCGCCTGTAGAAGCGGCAGGGACGTTTCCCGGGGCGACGACGCCCGCCAGCACTCCCCAGCCGAGGACGTGAAGGACGGCAACGAACGTGGCCATGCCGCCGATCGAGGCCCACTCCCGGCCCGACAGGGCACGGGTTGCGCCGCGGATTCGGCCCGGACGCGCAGCCTCCGGTTGCTTCATGGTCCAGCCTCGGGTTCCATCTGCGATTGAACTGCCATGGTGACTTCGCTGCTTTAGCGGAAGTATACGCCGGTGTCAATCGGGGTGGTTGCATTTTAACCGGGGCGAGCCTATCTTGGCAGGAAGGAGTGCCGATCATGCACGAACTCTCTATCACGCAGAGCCTGATCGACGCCGTTCTCGACCGTACCGGAGAACGGACAGTCACTGCGGTCAACCTCCGGGTGGGGCCGTTGTCCGGTGTCCTGCCGGACGCCATGCGGTTCTGTTTTGACGTTGCATCCGCCGGCACTCCGCTCGAGGGTGCGCGGCTCATGATCGACGAACCGCAGGGCCTGGCCCGTTGCCGGAGCTGCGACGACGAATTCGAACTGGCCGACCTGATCCTGCTGTGCCACTGCGGAAGCGCGGATGTCGAAGTCCTCCGCGGCCGTGAACTCATGCTGCTGTCGGTGGAGGTGGCTTAGCAAATGTGTACAACGTGCGGATGCGGCGACGAGGCCAACACCAGGGTTTCTGCACTGCAGGAACCGGCGGTGTCCCTGCTTCAGGAACCGGCGGTGTCCCTGCTTCAGGAACCTGTGGCGTCTGTTCATCCGCACGGGCACCCCCATGATCACGAGCACGCGCATGATCACGGGGACGGGCACGCACACAACCATGCGCACCCGCACAGCCACGACCACGGGCACCACCATCCCGAAACCATCCCGCTGGAGCAGAACCTGCTGGCCAAAAACGACCTGCTGGCGGCACGGAACCGGGGCTGGCTGGAAGGCCGGGGAATCCGGGCATTCAACGTCATGAGCTCACCCGGGGCGGGCAAGACCACCCTGCTGGTGCGCACCCTGACGGACCTCGGGGACCGGCTGCAGGCCGGGGTCATCGAAGGCGACCAGGAGACTTCCCTTGACGCGGACCGCATCCGCGCCGTGGGACGGCCCGTCATCCAGATCAACACCGGGGCCGGCTGCCACCTGGACGCCGACATGCTCCGGCGCGGGCTGGACGCCCTGGATCCGGAGACCGGGTCAACGGTGTTCATCGAAAATGTGGGCAACCTTGTGTGCCCGGCGCTGTTTGACCTTGGAGAAGAAGCCAAAGTAGTGATCGTGTCCGTAACGGAAGGTGATGACAAACCACACAAATACCCGCACATGTTCATGGCAGCCGATCTGGTGATCGTCAACAAATCGGACCTGCTCCCCTACGTCGATTTCGACGTCGACGGTTTCCGGCGCCGGACCCGGCAGATCAACCCGCGCACCGAATTCCTGGTCCTCTCGGCCACCACCGGCGATGGCCTCGCCGGCTGGTACGACTGGCTTGGCGGCACCAGTTCCCGGTCATCCACCTTGACTGAGTCTTTGACAGACACACTGAGCCCGTAAGGGCCTCCGAAAGAGGCAACGATGCCTACTGAAACTGCACTCAAGGCCGAAGAAGCCCTTATTCACGTGCTATGGATCAACGCAGGGCTCAGCTGCGACGGCGATTCCGTAGCCTTGACCGCGGCCACCCAACCCAGCGTCGAGGAGATAGCCCTCGGCGCCTTGCCTGGCCTGCCGCGCATCGCGATGCACTGGCCCCTGATCGACTTCGAGTGCGGCCCGCAGGAAGGGGCCGATGATTTCCTGGAATGGTTCCGCAAGGCGGACCGCGGCGAACTGGAGCCGTTTGTCCTGGTGGTGGAGGGCTCCATCCCCAATGAGAAACTCCACGATCCCGGCGGATACTGGTGCGGCTTCGGGAACGACCTCGAGACGGGCCAGCCCATCACCACCAGCGAGTGGCTGGACCGCCTGGCACCGAAAGCCACGGCGATCATCGCGGCGGGTACGTGCGCCACGTACGGCGGCATCCACGCGATGGCGGGAAACCCCACCGGCGCCATGGGAGTGCCTGACTATCTGGGCTACGACTGGAAGTCGAAGGCCGGAATCCCCATTGTGTGCGTCCCCGGGTGCCCCATCCAGCCGGACAACCTCTCCGAAACCATGACGTACCTGCTCTACCAGGCCACGGGACAGGCACCGATGATTCCGCTGGACGACGCGCTCCGGCCCACCTGGTTGTTCGGGAAGACCGTCCATGAGGGCTGCGACCGGGCCGGGTACTACGAGCAGGGTGACTTTGCCACGGAGTACGGCTCCCCCAAGTGCATCGTGAAGCTTGGCTGCTGGGGCCCCGTGGTCAAGTGCAACGTGCCCAAGCGCGGCTGGATGAACGGCATCGGCGGCTGCCCGAACGTGGGCGGCATCTGCATCGGCTGCACCATGCCGGGCTTCCCGGACAAATTCATGCCCTTCATGGATGAGCCGCCCGGAGGCAAGCTCTCGACCAGCGCCATCCGCCCCTACGGCTCGGCCATCAGGGCACTGCGCGGGATCACCACGCACACGCTGGACCAGGAGCCCAAGTGGCGCAGGCCCGGACCCGAACTCCTTACCGGTGCCAAGCGCACCTGGTAGCCACCCACTTCCAGACAGGTGAAGAACATGACCTCAACGATTCCTATGGCTTCCGGAAGCGGAACGGGCAACAACAATCTGGTGGAGATGGCGTGGGACCCCATCACGAGGATCGTCGGCAGCCTCGGCATTTATACCAAGATCGATTTCGCGAACAACCAGGTGGTGGAATGCAAGAGCACCTCCTCCATCTTCCGCGGCTACTCTATCTTCATGAAGGGCAAGGATCCCCGGGACGCCCACTTCATCACCAGCCGCATCTGCGGTATTTGCGGTGACAACCATGCAACGTGCTCCTGCTATGCACAGAACATGGCCTATGGCGTGAAGCCGCCGAACCTTGGCGAGTGGATCGTCAATCTGGGTGAAGCCGCCGAGTACATGTTCGACCACAACATCTTCCAGGAAAACCTGGTCGGCGTGGACTACTGCGAAAAGATGGTGTCCGAGACCAACCCCGGCGTCCTTGCCAAGGCCGAAAACACCCGGGCCGCGCACGAAGGCGAGCACGGCTACCGCACCATCGCGGACATCATGCGCTCGCTGAACCCCTTTACCGGAGAGTTCTACCGGGAGGCGCTGCAGGTCAGCCGCCTCACCCGCGAGATGTTCTGCCTCATGGAGGGCCGCCATGTGCACCCGTCCACGCTCTATCCGGGCGGCGTGGGGACTGTTGCCACGATCCAGCTGATGACGGACTACATCACCCGGCTCATGCGGTACGTGGAGTTCATGAAGAAGGTCGTACCCATGCATGACGACCTCTTCGACTTCTTCTACGAGGCCCTCCCCGGCTACGAACAGGTGGGGCTGCGACGCACCCTGCTGGGCTGCTGGGGCTCGCTGCAGGACCCCGACTACTGCAACTTCGAGTACAAGGACATGACCGATTGGGGCCGGAAGATGTTCGTGACCCCCGGTGTGGTGGTGGACGGGAAACTCGTCACCACGGACCTGGTGCGGATCAACCTTGGCATCCGGATCATGCTCGGCTCCTCCTACTACGAGGACTGGGAAAACCAGGAGATGTTCGTGACCCATGATCCGCTGGGCAATCCGGTGGACCGGCGCCACCCTTGGAACCAGCACACCAATCCGCGGCCGCAGAAGCGGGACCTCTCGGAGAAGTACAGCTGGGTCATGTCCCCGCGGTGGTTCGACGGCGAGAACAACCTGGCGCTGGATACCGGCGGCGGCCCGCTGGCCCGCCTCTGGGCAACGGCCCTGGCCGGGCTCGTGGACATCGGCTACATCAAGTCCACCGGCAGGAGCGTCCAGATCAACCTCCCAAAGACCGCGCTGAAGGGCCCCGTGTCCTTCGAGTGGAACATCCCGCAGTGGAGCAACACCCTCGAACGCAACCGGGCCCGCACCTACTTCCAGGCCTACGCCGCAGCCGCCGCGCTGCACTTCGCCGAAAAGGCCCTGGAGGAGATCCGCGCCGGGCGCACCAAGACCTGGGAGACTTTCACGGTTCCCGAGGAGGCCATCAGCTGCGGCTTCACGGAGGCCGTGCGCGGCGTCCTGTCCCACCACATGGTGATCCGGGACGGGAAGATCGCCAACTACCATCCCTACCCGCCCACCCCCTGGAACGCGAGCCCCACAGATTCGTCCGGGACCGCCGGACCCTATGAGGACGCCGTGCAGGGGCAGCCGATCTTCGAGGAGAACGACCGCGAGCATTTCAAGGGCATCGACATCATGCGGACCGTCCGCAGCTTTGACCCGTGCCTGCCGTGTGGTGTCCACATGTACCTGGGCAATGGCCAGACCCTCGAGAAGCTGCACTCCCCCACCCAGACACTGACCGGCGAGTAAAGGCAATGCCTGGCGACGACCGGCCCCGGCAGGCCGGCGACCGGATCGAAAGCCTCCTCGACGCGCTCGGAGCCGGCGGGGCGGTGGCCCGCGGCCGCGCGGAGGAGCTGGTGCGGCAAGTGACGGATCTGTACGGCTCCGGATTGGCCCGGATCCTGGAAATCCTCGACGACCGCGGCCAGCTGGACGATGCCACACTGGACGCACTGACCGCGGACGAGCTCGTGGCCAGCCTGCTGGTGATCCACGGGCTGCACCCCCAGGACCTGGAAACACGCGTGACCGCAGCGCTGGACAGCGTCAGGCCCTATCTGGGATCGCACGGCGGCAATGTGGAGCTCCTGGACGTCAGCCCGGAAGGAGTGGTGCGGCTCAGGCTGCTCGGCACCTGCCAGGGCTGCCCGTCGTCGTCGGTCACGCTCAAGTTCGCCGTCGAGGAGGCCATCCAGTCGGCGGCGCCGGAGGTGACCGACATCCAGGTGGTGGAGCAGGAAGCCCGCGCGGCCACTCCCGCCGTGATCCCCGTGGACGCGCTGCTGGTCCGGTTGAACCACCCGGACGACGGCGGCACGGCGGGCGGCGCGGGCGCCGCACCCGCCCCGGGCACCCCGGGTCACTGGCAGGAACACACCCCGGGCTCCTGGGAAGCCGTGCCCGAGATCGCCGGCCTGGAGCAGGGCGAAGTTGCCGGCTTTATGGTGGGAGGCTACCCGGTGCTTGCGTGCCGGACCGGGCAGGACCTCTACGCATACCGCGACTATTGCCCCCGCTGCACCGGGTCCATGGCGGGGGCCTCGCTGCAGCGCGCCCTCGCCGGTGCGGTCGGCGGCGGCCTGTTGCGCTGCCCCGCGTGCCGTGCGCATTTCGACGTCCGGCAGGCGGGCTCCTGCCTTGAGGACAGGGCCCTGCACCTGGATCCGCTGCCGCTCCTGGTGCGGGCAGGCGTGATGTCTGTGGCCGTGCCGCTCGTCTCCAGCCAGGACGCCTGAGATGACGGCCCCTGAGCTGCCCCAACCCGAACCGCGGAAATCCGGCGGCGGACTGCCCGTCGCCCTGCTCCGTCGGATCGCCGCACAGCCGCCGACAGCGCCGGCCGGCGAGCGCTGCGAAATGTGCGGCGAGCCCATCGGGGAGGCCCACCAGCACGTGGTGGACGTCGAAAGCCACGCCATGATGTGCACGTGCCGGCCGTGCTACCTGCTTTTCTCCGACAGCACAGCCCATCTCCGCTACCGTTCGGTTCCGGACCGGTACTTCTCGTTTCCGGACTTCGAGCTGGGCCCGGGCCAGTGGGACGAACTGGAAATACCCGTGGGCCTGGCCTTCTTCTTCCGCAGCTCCAAACTCGACCGGACCGTCGCTTTCTACCCGGGTCCGGCCGGCGCCACCGAGTCCGAGCTCCCGCTCGACGCCTGGGACGCCGTGCTCGCCCGCAACCCTGCCGTGGCCCTCGCCGCCCCCGACACCGAGGCGCTCCTGATCCGCGGCCCCGGACCTGACCGGCCGCAGGCAGACTGCCACCTCGTCCCGGTTGATGCCTGCTACGAACTGGTGGGCCAGCTCCGCCGCCGCTGGCGGGGGTTCGACGGCGGGCAGGAGGCCCGCGACCAGCTCACCGCCTTCTTCGAAAATGTCAGCCGGCGCAGCAAACCGGTGCATGAGGACTCCCGCGAGTCCGTGCCGGGAGGCCCGCAATGACCGGGCTGGCGTTCGCCGTCGTCGACATGCAGCCGGAACCGTACGCCGCGGCCCCGCAGCTCACCGCCCGGCTGCGGCTGACTGAAGCCACCGGCACCGCCGTCCACGCCATCGCCCTGCGCTGCCAGGTGCGGATCCTGCCGCAACGCCGCGGCTACGCGGAGGAGGAGGAAGCGGGGCTGCTGGACCTTTTTGGCGAGCGCGGCCGCTGGCCCAACACCCTCAAGTCCTTCCTCTGGATGCAGTGCAGCACCATGGTGCAGGGCTTCGCCGGCAGCACCGAGGTGGACCTGCCGCTGCCCTGCACGTTTGATTTCGATGTTGCCGCCGCCAAGTACCTCAATGCCTTGCGGGACGGCGAGATCCCGCTGGAGTTCCTTTTCTCCGGCACGGTCTTCACCAAGGGCCAGACCGGGTTCGGCGTGGAGCAGGTTCCCTGGGATCTTGAGGCTTCCTACCGCCTTCCCGTGTCCGCCTGGCAGCGGCTGATGGACGTGTACTTCCCCAATGCGGGCTGGATCCGGCTTGACCGCGACGTCCTGGCGGCCCTGTCTCAGTACAAATCTGCGCGCGGCCTGACGTCGTGGGAGGCCGCCGTCGAATCCCTGCTGGCAACCGCAGCATCCGGCGTGGGCGGTGAGCGGCGGCCATGAACATGAGCCTGAGCCTCGCCCGTGCAGTGGCCGATGCGGTCCTCTACGAGGGCTACCTCCTGTACCCGTACCGGGCTTCCTCGCAGAAGAACCAGTCCCGCTGGCAGTTCGGCATCCTGGGCCCGCCCGGCGCTGCTGAGGCCGGGTCCGGGGAAGAGCCGGAAATGTTTGCCGACTGCCTGCTGAATCCGGGGTCCGATGCGGAGCTGGAGCTCCACCTCCGCTTCCTGCAGCTTCAGGCCCGCACCGCGGAAACAGCGGACGACGGCGGCAGCTTCCGTCCGGTGGCGGAGCTCGCCGTCGGCGGCGCCCGCTGGCTGAGCTGGGACGAGGCAGTCGAGCAGGAAATCACCCTGGGGCCGTTCGCCGTGGCCCGGTTGCGCGACCGTAGCGGGCCGCTGGTGCTGCCGGTCCGGATCCCCGCGGGTGAGGACGTCGAGGAACTCAGCGACGACGACGGCCTGCCCGCCGGACGGCTGGTGCGCCGCCGCCGGGCCCTGCACGGCGAAGTGACGCTCAGCGCCGCTGCCACCACTTCTCAGGCCACCGGCCGCCCGCTGGTACGGCTGCGCGTCTCGGTGGCGAACACGGCCAAGCCCGGAGCGGAACCTCCGAACCGGCAGGAGGCGATCGCCACATCGTTCATCGGCGCACACGTGCTCCTGAGCCTGCGCGGCGCGGACTTCCTGTCGCTGCTGGACCCGCCGGACCGGGCAAAGGACGCCGCCGCTGCATGCGCCCAGCACCGCTGCTGGCCTGTCCTGGCGGGACCCGAGGGGCAGACGGACGTGCTGCTGGTGTCGCCGATCATTCTGTACGACCACCCCGCTGTGGCACCGGAGAGCTCGGTTGCCCTGTTCGACTCGACGGAAATTGACGAGATCCTCACCCTGCGCGTGCTGACGCTGACGGATGAGGAAAAGGCCGAGGCCCGGGCAACGGATCCGCGTGCCGCGGCGATCATCGACCAGTGTGAAGCCATGTCGCCGGAGGAACTCCAGCAGCTGCACGGGATCCTGCGTAACCCGCACGCTGCGGACTTCCCGGACTCCCGCGGAAGCTTAAGCGGCATCGGAGGGGAACCGGAACCGCCCGCCTGGTGGACGCCGGAAGCGGAAGCCATGGTCCAGCCGCACATGGATGCGGTCCTGATCCATGGCGTTCCGGTAGCCCGCGGCAGCCGGGTCAGGGTCAACCCCAGCCGCCGGGCCGACGCCCAGGATCTCTTCTTCGCCGGGCAGACCGGGCGGGTCACCAGCGTCCATTTCGACGTCGACGGCAGCACGCATGTTGGCCTGGTGCTCGAACAGGACCCGGCGGCGGACCTCCACGAGGGCTACGGGAGGTCCTTCTACTACGCGCCCGAGGAACTTGAACCGCTCGAGGATGGAAAGGGAAACCCGCTATGAGGACTGTAGGAATAGCCACGGTGGGCCTGCTCGTGGCTCTGGCGCTCGGCGCCGTTTATGTGGGGATCCGTTCGGTCCCTGACATCCAGCGTTACCTGAAAGCGCGGCGGATGTGACCGTCCTCGTGGCAGGAGTGGGCAACATTTTCCTGCACGACGATGGCTTTGGCCCGGAAGTGGCCCGCCGGCTGGCCGGTGACGCCGGCCGGACGGTTCCGGGCGTGCTGGCCGTGGACTACGGGATCCGCGGCATGCACCTCGCCTACGATCTGCTGGCCGGTGTGGACGTCCTGGTGCTGGTGGACACTGTCCCTCCGGTCAGCCGGGAGGCCACGGCGCCGGGAAGCATCAGGGTGCTGCGGGTGCGCCGGGAAGACCTGGACGGCACCGCAGCCTTGGATCCGCACGGCATGGATCCCGTGGCTGTGCTGGGGCGCCTTCGCTCGCTCGGCGGCGAACTGCCCGCGACCTATGTGGTGGGCTGCGTGCCCGCCGACGTCTCCGAGGGGATCGGCCTGAGCGCCGCCGTGGCGGGGGCGGTACCGGCGGCGATTGCCGCCGTCGTCGACCTCATTTCGGAACACAACCTCATGTCGGAACGGAACGTCATGTCGGAACAGAACCGGGAGTGAGCACCATGTGCCTAGGAATACCTGGTCAGGTCATCGAGCTGCTCGAGGGCTACGGGAACCAGCTCGCCCTGGTGGACGTGGCCGGTGTGCAGCGGAAAATCAATATCGGGCTGCTGGACGAGGGGCCGCTGGAGCCAGGCACGTGGGTCCTCATCCACATGGGATTTGCCCTGGAGCGCGTCGATTCCGAGGGCGCGGACCGCGCCATGAACGGCCTGGAGCTGATGGGCCGGCCCAGGGACTTCGACGGCGACGCCGGCTGACGCCTCAGAACGGCGGCGAACCACCACAGGGCGAACCATTACAACCAGAATGAGGAGGACATGATGTCACCGACGAATCCGTCCAACGGCAGTGATGCCGCTGAAAGTACCGCCCCGGGGACGGCCCGCGCTTTCGGCAGCGAGCCGCCGCTGAAGGAACCGGCGCAGCCCGGATCCGACGAAACCCCCGAAGACGCGGCAATGGCGCCCGAAGGCGTGGGAGAGAGCACCACCCGCCGGGGCGAGGACGTGATCAAGGAGGAAGGGCCGGAACCTGGCCGCCAAGAGACCGGAACGGATGCCACCCCTGCCGGGCGCCCCACCGGCGAATCCTCGCCGCGGCACTCCACCGGAATCGAACCCCCGGAGGACCAGGACACGGCCGCGCCGCAGTCGCCGTAGCCGTGAGCGCGCGGAGTTGCCCGTGGGCGTCAGCCCTGCGTTCAGCCGTGGCGTTCAAGGGCGATCGCTGCCCCGCGGTGTTCGACGCCGTTGTTGGCGATCCGGAGATGGCGTGCCGTAAAGTGCTGCAGCCGCTGCAGCTGGGGCGGGGAGAGCCGGTCGCACACCCAGTCCCAGTGCAGCGACACCACGTCACCTGCTGCGAGCCCGTCCACAAAACCGGTCCCGTTCACGGCGTGCTTGGCCGTCTCCACCACAGGCTCGCCCACCGCCAGCGCGGCACCGTCCCACACCAGCGGCCGGGACCGCACCACGGCGTCGTCGCCGGTGACCGCCAGCACCTCGCCCCACCGGATCCGGCACCGGTCCAGCACGTTCAGGGCCGTGGCGTGACGGCGGTCGTCGTGGAGCAGCCCCAGCCACGGGTAGATCTCAAAGACATGGAAGCTGTGGTGCGGAACCCCGCCGGCCAGGACGCCCTCGGCCAGATGCGGGAACTGGCGTCCCGTGCGGGCCCGGAACCGGTCCTCCATGGAGTTGCCGATGTTGGTGATGCCCACCGACTCCAGGAGGCTGTTTCCCACCCAGTACGCCTCCACCACGCGGGCGTCGAGGGGGTCGGTTATGCCGTTGGCGCCGGCAATAAGCTCCAGGTAGGGCCACGCGCCGGCGAAGCCCTTGGCCAGCTCGCGGAGTCCCTGGTCCGTCACACCGGACTGGCCGTAGTGCAGCAGCGCGTCACTGTCCGGAGGCCCGCAGCTGCCCCGGGAATTGGGCGGGTAGGCATACCGGACAAACAACTGGGCACCGTCGACAACCATCATTTGGCCACCTTCTGCAAAAGGTTCTTTGAACGTAGCACCGGCCCCCTGTGCCGACAAGGGGGCCGGAACTCCGTTGCCGTTGACAGCCTCGGCCTTCGGGCGGATCCTGTGAAGAACCTACGCACAGGGGGTCAATCCATGCGAGTCGACGATCTAAACCGCCGCACCGTGCTCCAGGTTCTGGTGGCGGGCGGCTCCGCAGCCCTTCTCGCCGGATGCGGGGCCGCCGGCGCCCCGCCGGCTGCGTCCCCCGGAGCTTCCGGGAGCGGCTCCCCGGGCGCCGCCAGTGCAGGGCCCATCAGCATTACAGACCAGCGCGGCAAGACCCTCACGTTCGCCAAGCCGGTGACGAAGGTGGTGACCATCCCGATGCCGGCGGCCTCGCTGCTGGTGGCCGTGGACCGCAGCGCCGAGCACCTGAGCGCCATGCACAACGCATCATGGGTGGCGATGCGTGACGGCATCCTGGGAACCATGTTCCCGCAGGCGCTGGAGCTGCCGCACGAAATCGCGACCCAGGACTTCACGCCCAATGTGGAGAGCGTGCGGGCCCTGGACCCCGACGTCGTGGTGCAGTGGACCGACTCCCAGCTGGTCGAGCCCCTGGAGAATGCCGGCCTGACCGTGCTCGGACTCAAGAACACCGGCAAGCAGGAGGACGTGGACGCCTGGATCGCTATGTTCGCTGCGATGCTGGGCAAGCCGGAACGGGCCACCGAAATCAAGGAACACAGCGACAAGGAGCTCGCCGAAATTAAGAAGGCCGCGGCGGGGCGTGGATCCGCGGGACCCGGCATTCTCTACTTCAACCGGTTTACCGGCGGGCTGAAAGCCGCCGCCGCGAACACCTACAACGACTTCTACATCAAGCTGGTGGGCGGAACCAACCCTGCCACCGGCCCGGACCCGCTGCCCGGCACCGGAATGGTGGGCCTGGACGTGGAGCAGGTCCTCAGCTGGGATCCAGAAGTCATCCTCCTGGGCAACTTTGACCAGGCCATCCCGCAGGACATCTACTCGGACCCGGTGTGGCAGAACATCTCGGCTGTCCGTTCGCGGCGCGTCTACAAAGTGCCGCTCGGAGGGTACCGCTGGGATCCGCCGGGCCAGGAATCGCCGCTCATGTGGCACTGGCTGTCCGATATCGCCTTCCCGCAGGAGCACTCCGGGCTGCGCGGCAAAGTCAGCGAATACTTCCAGTTCCTCTACAACCACGAGCCCACCGACAAGGAGCTGGACAGGATTCTCTGGATCGCTGAGAACAGCGACTCCGCCAACTACCACCAATTCAATGCTGGATGAGGCCAGCTCAGCGCGACTGAACCGCCGTGGCCCGCGTGCCGGCCGGGCCGCACGGCGGCCGGGCCGCGGAAAAACCGCGGTCGTGGGGCCGATCGCCGTCGCCGCCGTGCTGCTGACCGCCGTCGGGCTCATGGCGCTGGCCGTGGGCCGCTTCAATGTTCCGCTCTGGCACGTGGTCCAGATCCTTACCGCGCAGCTGGTGCCGGTCCCCCTCGAGGCGGGCCAGACGGAACAGAACGTGGTCCTGTTGGTCCGGCTGCCGCGGATCCTGCTCGCCCTGCTGGTAGGCGGCGGGCTGGCAATCGGCGGCGCCGCCCTGCAGGCCATTTTCCGCAACCCGCTGGTCAGCCCGGAGATCATCGGAGTCTCCGCGGGAGCGTCCTTCGGCGGCGCCCTGGCCCTGCTGCTCGGGCTGGGATCCTTCCTGCTGGTCACGGGTTCGTTTCTCTTCGGCCTCGTGGCGCTCGGACTGCTGTTTTTGATCACCTCGGGCCGCGGCGGAACACCCATGCTGATGATCGTGCTCGGCGGCGTGGTCACGGGCTCGTTCTTCTCGGCCCTGGTGGCGCTGGTGACCTACATCGCGGACCCCAACACCACCCTTCCGGCGATAGTCTTCTGGCTCCTCGGCAGCGTGGCCACGGCTACTTTCGCGAAGGTCGCGGTGGCGCTGATACCGGTGGTGGGCGGCGCCGTCGTGCTTCTGCTGCTGCGCTGGCGGATCAACGTGCTGTCGCTCGGCGACGAGGATGCGGCGGCGCTGGGCGTCAAACCCCGTCCGCTGCGCTGGGTGGTGCTGGTGGCGGTGGCACTCATTGTGGCCGGGGCGGTCGCAGTCAGCGGCGCGGTGAGCTGGGTTGGCCTGGTGGTACCGCACCTGGCGCGGATGTGGGTGGGTCCGGACCACCGTGTGCTGCTGCCCGTGTCCTTCCTCCTCGGCGGCGCCTACATTGTCCTGGTGGACACCGTGGCCCGCACCGCGACCGCCGGCGAGATCCCGCTCGGTGTCCTCACCGCCCTGATCGGCGCCCCCGTGTTCTTCCTGCTGCTGCGCCGGAACCGGGAGAGGATCTGGGAAAGTGCTTGAGCTCGACGGCGTGGGATTCGGCTACAGCCGGCAGGACTGGGTTTTCCGGGACGTCAGCTTCTGTGTCCTGCCTGGCAGCGCCACCGCGGTGCTGGGACCCAACGGAAGCGGCAAGACCACGCTGGTCCGCTGCGCAGCCGGGCTGCTGGAGCCTGCGGAAGGAACGGTCCGCCGGGCCGACGGCGCGGGGTACGTTCCTCAGGCCCACGGCAGTGCGTTCGGCTACAGCGCCCTGGACATGGTCCTGATGGGCCGGGCCCGGGAGGTCGGAATCTTCCGGACGCCGGGGGCCTCGGACCGGGCCGCTGCTTCGGAGGCGATGGAGCGGGTGGGCGTGGCCGGGCTCAGGGACCGCCGCTTCCCTACCCTGAGCGGCGGCGAGCAGCAACTGGTCCTGATAGCCCGGGCCATTGCCGCCGGCTGTCCCGTGCTGGTGCTAGACGAGCCCGCCACCGGCCTCGATCTCAAGAACCAGGTGCGCGTCCTGTCCCTGCTGCGCGAGTTGATGTCCGGCGGCATGGCCCTGCTGCTCAGCACCCACCATCCCGATCACGCCCTGTACCTGGCGGACAGGGCAGTCCTCCTGGGCCGCGGCGGAGCACGGACCGGCCGGGCCGCGGACCTGCTCACCGACCCCGCGCTTTCAGCGCTCTACGGGGTTCCGGTCCGGACGCTCCCCTATTCCGACGGCGGCACTCCCCGCCGCACCATCGTGGTGCCTTACGGAAGCGGCGTGGAGGAAAAAGCCTGACCGCCCTCCGGACGCTCTCTCACTTCCTGCGCCCAAAACCCAAACGCTCTCTCACCTTTCGCGCTGAAAACCCAAACGCTCTCTCACCTTTTGCGCCCAAACCCCAAACGCTCTCTCACCTTTTGCGCCCAAACCTCAAACGCTCTCTCACAGGTGAGAGAGCGTTTGAGGAAAACACACAGGAAGTGAGAGAGCGTCGGTGGTTGGACGCTGGAGGCTATCCCGTGTTGCGGAGGCCGGCGGCTACGCCGTTGACGGTGATGAGCATGGCCCGCTGGAGGCGCTCGCTGATCTCCGAATTGGTTACGCCCTCACCCTCGGCGCGGATGCGGCGCATGAGTTCCACCTGCAGGTAGCTAATGGGGTCCAGGTACTGGTCGCGGATCTCCAGGGACCGCTTCAGGGTGGGCTGCGCATCGAGGAGCACGTGCTCGCCGGTGAGGTTCTGGATCTCCGCGACGGTGAGGTTGTATTCGTCCCGGATGGCCCGGAACAGGTGGTGCAGCTCTTCGGGAACCAGGGTGGAGACGTAGTAGCCGGCAATGTCCATGTCCGTCTTGGCCAGCGTCATTTCCACGTTGGACACCACCGAGCGGAAGAAGTGCCAGCGGTCCATCATTTCCACGAGCTGTGCCGTGTTGCCGGCCTCGCGCGCGGCCTTCAGGCCGGAGCCGACGCCGAACCAGCCCGGCACGATCTGCCGCGACTGGGTCCAGCCGAAGACCCACGGAATGGCGCGCAGGCCGCCCAGCCCTGCGCCGGAGTCCGGGCGCTTGGACGGACGCGAGCCAATGTTGAGGGACCCGAGCTGTTCCACCGGAGTGGACGCCAGGAAGTAGGCCGGCAGGTCCGGGTCATCGATCAGCGAGCGGTAGCGGGCGAAGGCGGCGTCGGAGATGGTCTCCATGACGTGGCCGTAGCGCTCGCGCTCATCCTCGGACGTGCGCGGGGTGCGGTGCAGGGCGGAACCCTGCATCACGGCCGCGAGCGAAAGCTCGAGGTTTTCGCGTGCCAGCTCCGGCAACGAGTACTTGTCCGAGATGACTTCGCCCTGCTCGGTGAACTTGATTTCACCTTCGAGGACGCCGTTGGGCTGGGCCATGATGGCATCGTAGGTGGGCCCGCCGCCGCGGCCCACGGAACCGCCGCGGCCGTGGAACAGCCGCACCCGGACGCCATGCTTGGCCGCGATGTCCCGCAGCTTCCGCTGGGTCTTGTGGATTTCCCACTGGCTGGTCATCACGCCGGATTCCTTGTTGGAGTCCGAGTAGCCGAGCATAATTTCCTGCACGTCGCCGCGGAGCCGGACCAGTTCCCGGTAGGACGGATCGGACAGCAGCTGGTCGACGATCTCGGCGGATGCCCGCAGCTCCTCCACTGTTTCCAGCAGGGGGGCAAAGCCGATCTTGGCGTACGGCGCTTCGCCGAAGAGGTTGACGAGGCCCGCCTCGCGGGCCAGTACCGCGGCGGCCAGGACGTCGTCGGCTCCGCGGGTCATCGAAATGATGTAGGTCTCGATGACGTCCGGGCCGTAGGTCTTCAATGCCCGGCGGATCTCACGGAAGACGTCGTACGTGCCGTCAGCGACGCCGTCGAGCTTAATCGGGTGGCCGGACAGCGGACGGCGGGAGCCCAGCTCCGCACCCAGCACCTCAAGGCGCTCGGCACGGCTGAGTTCGGAATACTGCACACCGGGGCCGCCGAGGCGGTCCATGAGCTGCCCCACGGCGTCGTGGTGGTGGTCGGCGTGCTCGCGGATGTCCAGGGTGGCAAGGTGCAGGCCGAAGGAGGCGATGGCACGGCGCACGCGGGCCAGGGCGCCGTCGGCTGCCAGCCCGGCGTGGTGGTTGCGCAGGGACGCCTCCAGCAGGCCAAGCTCGGCGAGGAGCCCGGCAGTGGACGTGTAGTCGCGGCCCGGCTGGTGGGACGAGCCTGCTGCCACGCGCTTGGCCGTGTTGAGGAGCTTGGCCTTGATGCAGGTGAGCTTGAGCCGGTAGGGCTCCTGGGCGTTGAGTTCCAGCACCCGGCGGTCCAGGCCCGGAAGGTTCTTGAGGTCCGCGTCGATCGAGTCCAGCAGTTCCTGGTCCGCCCCGGCCAGCGCCGTGGAGTTGGAGAGGATGGAGATGAGCTCGTCGATCATCGCGATGCTGATGCGGACGGCGTGCTGGTTCTGGATCTGGAGGATCTCGCGGGTGACGGCTGCGGTGACGTTGGGGTTGCCGTCGCGGTCGCCGCCGATCCAGGAACCGAAGCGGATGGGGGCCTTCTGCGACGGCAGGGTGACGCCGTGTTCGCCCAGCAGCTCGGACAGGTCCGACAGCATTTCGGGCATGGCATCGGTGAGGATGCTGTTGAGGTAGTAGATGGCGTTGCGGGCCTCATCCACCGGGGTGGGGCGGACCTGGCGGAGTTCGTCGGTCTGCCACATCTGGTCGATGACTTCGGCGAGCTGGCGGTCCTGGCGGCGGCGGGCCGAGGTGCCCTCCTCGGTCGAGACTGCCAGCACATCGGAAAGCCGGCGGATCTTGTCCAGCACCGAGCGGCGCGAGGCCTCCGTGGGGTGGGCCGTAAAAATGGGGCGGACGTCGAGTTCGTTGACCACTTGCTGAAGCACGGCCGGGCCGGCCTGGCCGGAGATCTCCTCCACGGCCTTCGCCAGCCAGCCGTCCTTTTCCTGGCGCGTCCGCAGCCCGCGGACCCGGTGGACCTGCTCGGCGGCGTTGGCGAGGTGGAAGTAGAACGCAAAGGCACGGACCAGGTCGGTGGCCTGGTCAATGGGCAGGGAGCCGAGCAGCTCGCGGACCTGGGCAACGACGTCGTGCGAGCTCCAGGGGCCGGTGGCATCCGCGCCCCCGCGGGCAGCTTCCTTGGATTCCTTGGTCAGCAGCCGCACCTGCTCCACGAGGTTAAGGAGCTCGGGGCCGTGCTGGCGGACCAGCGATTCGCCCAGCAGCGTAGAGACGCGCCGGACATCCGCCCGGAGTTCGGACGCAAGATCGGCGCTGGCGAGGTCTGCGCCTGCGAGATGGGTGCCTGGATTTACTGCAGTGTCAGCCATGGAAACTATCTTTCGAGGGTTCGGACTTGGCTCGTACACTGCGCTGGATACTGTGAGCCGGGTTACTTGTTCCTATGGATATTACCCGGCCCCGTTGCGGCGTGGGAATCTGTCTCAGATAGTGTCCGTGCCCTTGACGTCCGCTGCCGCCCCTGTTTGAGTGGGCGCCGCATCGGGCTTTCCGGGCGCCGCATCGGGCTTTCCGGGCGCCGCATCGGGCTTTCCGGGCGCCGCATCCGGGCGGCGGGCCGCCCGGATGGTGATCCTTCCGGTGTAGGCCTCGTTATGGTCGGGGCCCTTCCCGGACTGGGTGGACTCGTGCCGCCGCTGCTTCAGCTCTTCGCGGGCAGCCGCCGCCTCCTCACGGGTGGGGGCGCCGGTGGCGGGGTCGATCATGCCCAGCGCACTCCCCAGCGTTCCCGTGGCTCCCTTGGGGTTCCCGCCGCGCTTCAGGACGGACATCCCGGCCAGGGTGAACCCGGCAATGAGCGCCAGACAAGCCAGAACGGTGAGGACTGCGTCCATGCCCCGGCCGCTGTTTCAGCGGACGATCTTGAAATTGAAGTCGGGCGTGCCCAGGGCGCCCCATAGCCGGATCCAGACCGGCAGCATCATTTCAGGGCCCCGGGCAGTGGTGATATCGCCGAGGTCGATGATGTCCTGATGACCGAGGCTCTGCAGCAGGGACGTCACGGCTTTTTTCGCGTCGGCGTCGTTGCCCGAGACAAACACGGAGTGGTCTCCCCCGCCCACACGGCCGGGATTGACCATCAGCCCTGCATTCATGGTGTTGAGCGTCTTCACCACCTTGGCCTCCGGGAAAGCCTGCTGGATCTGCTCGCCGAGGCTGTCCGTGTTGACCGGGTTCAGCGACGGCGGGAAGCCCTGCGACGGATCGAGCGGATTAGCGATGTCCATCAGGATCTTGCCGGCCAGGTTCCGCGTGCCTGCCGCGGCCAGGGCGTCGAGGGAGCCCATGCCGTTAGTCAGGTTGATCACCAGTTCCGCTGCCGCGGCTGCGTCGGGGTAGGCCGCGAGCGCCACGTCGACGTGCTGGGTACGCCACTTGGCAAACGGCGGAGTCCCCATGGTGTCAGTGTCCTGCCGGGCTAGCGTGGCATGGGGATCGCGGGTCCCGATCACCACTTCGTGCCCCAGTTTCGCCAGGGCCGCCGCCATCGTTCGGCCGGCAAATCCGGTGCCGAGGACAGCTATTTTCATGGCGGTCACTTCCGTAGTCCGCTGGGTAGACAACCTTGTCTCGCGCGTTCGCCTGGAACGTGTTTGACGCTACCAGCTGGGCTGACGGGCGGCAATGGACCCGGAGTGCGGTGGCGCGGCCGCGGTCTCGGACTGAACGGAATGTTGCGGGAACTTATGCGGTTGTACCGTGGGCCGTACGCCATTGCCCTGGAGGACCCATGAACACCGCCCCTGACGCCCAGCTGGACCGCTGGAACCGCTTCCGCGCCAACCGCAACAAGGCGCTGGCCGGCGAGTACGGCTGGTTGACGCTCACGTCGTTCCAGTGGCTGGAAAGCCAGCCCGCCGCCGTCGACCTCGTCCCCGGGCTCTGGTCAACGGACGGCACGACGGCGTTCCTCACCGCCGGTGCGGCGGACGGGCTGACGCTGGTGGAAACCGGCGAAGCCGTGGACGGCACCATCTCGGCCGCGCTGGCAGACGAGGAGTCGCTCATGTGGGTGCAGTTCGGCGGCGCCGACGGGAAGCAGGTGGTGGTGGAACTCGCGATGCGGGCGGACAGGTACGCCATCCGCACCCGGGATTCGCAGTCGCCGGTGTTCACGGAGTTCGACGGCGTGCCCACCTTCGAATACCGACCTGACCTGGTGGTTGAGGCCAGCTTCCGTCCCTACCCCGAGCCGGTGGACGTTCCCATCGGAACCGCGAACCCGCTGGTGGACGGCGTGCACCGGTCCGTCGGCGACCTGGTCTTCCGCCTGCCCGGCAAGGACCACGAGTTCCACCTGCAGGCGGAGGAGGAGAAGCTCGGCGCCCTCACTGTCACGTTCCACGACGAAACCAACGGCGACTCCACGGACGAGTGGCGAAAGGTGTCCACGGCCCGGCCCCGCCCGGACGGCTCCGTGGTCCTGGACTTCAACCGCGCCATCAACTACCCGAGCGCCTTCACGCCGTACGGGACCTGCCCCATGCCCGTGAGGAACAACAGCCTGGACTACCGCATCGAGGCCGGCGAGAAGGACCCGATGATCGCCGACTGAGCGCGAACGGACACTTAGGGCCATCACCCGGAGCGCGAACTGGCAGCTAATCCCCGCAAACTCACGTTTTGAGGTCATTTGCTGCCAGTTCGCGCTGGTTGGGTTCGCGCCGGGTCCCGGCCGCGGAAGGCGCTCAGACGATCGCGGATACCCCGGTGACGGCGCGGCCGACGATCAGGGTGTTGATCTCGAACGAGCCTTCATAGGTATAGATGGCCTCGGCATCGGCGAAGATCTTCGCGATCCGGTAGTCCGTGACGATCCCGTTGCCGCCCAGCATGGACCGCCCCATGGCCACCGTTTCGCGCATCCGGGCGCTCGTGTACGACTTCGCCAGCGCCACCTGCGCCATGTCCGCCGTACCGTCCTGCTGCAGCTGGGCGATACGGACCATCATGCCCATGCTCGCCACGGCATTGCCCAGCATGGTGACCAGCTGCTGCTGGATGAGCTGGAATTTGGCCAGCGGGCGCCCGAACTGCTGACGTTCGACGGCGTGCTGCCGGGCGACGTCGAACGCCGCCAGCTGCTGGCCCACCGCCTGCCAGGCCACCATGATCCGGGACCCGCGGAGCAGTTCGTTGGTGTCCTCGAAGCTCCCGATGCCGGCGAAACGGTCAGCCTCCGCCACCCGCACCTCCCGGAAGACGATGTCCGCGTTCTGCACCGTGCGCAGGGCAATCTTGTGTTCGATCCGGCTCCGGCTGACGCCGGGGAGGGCCGCATCCACGATGAAACCCCGGATGGCGCCGTCGGCCTCGTCCCGCGCCCACACGAGCATGTAGTCGCAGAACGTCCCGTTGCCGATCCAGCGCTTGGCGCCGTTAAGGATCCAGTAATCGTCGGCTTCCCCGGTCAGGCCGGAAACCCGGCGTGCCCGCGTTTCCATCCCGCCGGCCACATCGGAGCCGTGTTCCGGCTCGGTGAGGGCGAAGGCGCCGGTAGTGCGGAGGTTGGCGGCGTCGTCGAGCAGCCGGGCCTTCTGCTCCTCGGAACCGAACCCGTAGAGCGACTCCACAAAGAGGTCGTGGTGCACCAGGAAAAAGGTGGCGATGGACGTGTCCACCCGCGTCATCTCGGCAATCACCAGTCCCGCGAACAGGTGGCTGTAACCGCGCTGGGCGGGGGCGCTGAGTTCGAGGGCCGCCAGTTTGGGCAGGATGTGGGCGGGAAACTCGGCGTTATTCCACCACTCGGTGGCGAACGGCGCGATTTCAGCAGCCAGGAACTCCCTCAGCTCCGCCAGCTTCCGCTGTTCCTGTTCGCTGAGCAGCGACTCGAACCCGAAGAAATCGGCCGTGGGCAGTGAATCCACAGAGGTCGCAGCCGGGACCTGCTGCCCAGCGGCCGCCGCCGCCGTCACTTCGGTCCCATCCGGATGGCACCGTCGAGGCGGATGGTCTCGCCGTTGAGCATGGCATTGTCCACGATGTGCGCGGCCAGGCTGGCGTATTCGGCCGGGCGGCCCAGCCGGGAGGGATGCGGCACCTGCCGGCCCAGCGAATCCTGGGCCTCCTGGGGCAGTCCTGCCATCATGGGCGTTTCGAAGATGCCCGGCGCGATGGTGACCACGCGGATCAGGGAACGGGCGAGCTCGCGGGCTATCGGCAGGGTCATGGCCGCCACGGCGCCCTTGGACGCGGCGTAGGCGGGCTGGCCGATCTGGCCGTCGAACGCGGCGACGGAGGCGGTGTTGATGATAACGCCGCGCTCCGGTCCCCCGAGTTCGGTCACGGCGGGCTCGGTGGCGGCCATGGCGGCTGCGGCGAGCCGGATCACGTTGAAGGTGCCCACGAGGTTGATCTGGATGACGCGGTTGAAGGTGTCCAGCGGGAGCACACCGTCGCGGCCCAGCACCTTCCCGGGGGTGGCGATGCCGGCACAGTTCACCACAATGCGCAGCGGTCCAAGGGCAACCGCGGCGTCGACGGCGGCCTGCACCTGGTCCTCGCTGGTCACGTCCGCCGGGACGAAGACTGCGGACGGGGCGGCCGGCACGTTCAGCTCGGCGGCCCGGGCGTTCAGCTCGGCGGCAGCTGCCTCGCCCCGGGACGACGGCAGGTCCACCAGCACCACCGAAGCCCCGGCGTCGAACAGGCGCCCTGCTGTTGCGGCGCCCAGCCCGGAGGCCCCGCCCGTAATCAACGCGACAGTACCTTTGATGTCCATCCATCCTCCTTGATGTGGAACCCAACCCCGGCGTAACGCTAGTTAATGAATGTTAACTGGAATGGGGCCAAACCGCACGTTCGGACAGCAGCTGGCCCTCCCGGCAGGGCACCCGGCTAGGCTGGCACCATGACCTCCCCAGACGTCGCCGCACCTGCCGACTGGTCCGCCCGCGCCGACGAGGCCGCCCGGTCCGTGACCCGGATGTTCGGGCAGCGGCTGTTCTTCCTCCCGGGTACGCATATCGCGGCGATCGAACGGCCGTCCGGCCGGCTGAAGAACCTGGTCCGCCCCTGGCACTACTGGTGGCAGGCCCACTACGTGGACTGCCTGGTGGACGCCGGACGCCGCGAGCTCGCCCGGGGAGCCAGGTTCGACGGCGGGAACCGCCCGAGTGCCGGGCAGCTGGCCTCGCGGCTGGTCACCGGCATCCGGCTGCGCAATTTCCTGACCGTCGTCAACAACTACTACGACGACATGGCCTGGCTCGCGCTGTCCACCCTCCGCCTGGAGAAGCTCGCGGAGGCGACGCGCAGGCCGGGCAGCCGCCGGCACGCACGGATCCGGAGAAGCCTGACGCTGCAGTTCGATTCGGCCTCCACGGATGACCTGGGCGGCGGCACGTTCTGGAGCACGAAACGGGACTTCAAGAACACGCCGGCCACGGCACCGGTGGCGCTCTACTACGCCCGGACCGGGAACACGGCCAAAGCCCAGGCCCTGGTGGACTGGCTGCATGCCAAGCTGTTCGACCCCGCCCACGGCATGTACCAGGACGGGCTGAGGATCGGCAGCAACGGCGAAGTGGTGCTGGAAGCCGCCATCTACACGTACAACCAGGGCCCGGTCCTGGGCGCGCTGCTGGAACTCGGCGGCCAGCCGAACCTTGACCGGGCAGCCGGACTCGTGGACGCCGTGGCCCGCCACCTGACGCGCCCCGCCACCCTCGCATCCGGCCGGACTGCCGCAGTGCTCCGCTGCGACGGAACGGGCGACGGCGGCCTGTTCACCGGGATCCTGGCCCGGTACCTTGCGCTGGCCGCAGCGGACGGACGGCTTCCCGACCGGACGCGGGCCATAGCGGCCGCCCTGGTCATCGAAACGGCACAGGCGCTCTGGGAGGGCCGCCGCGCCGTTGACCCGGCGGAGCCGCTGGCACGCCAGGGGGCGCAGCTGGTGTTTTCGGTATTCCCCGAGACGCCGGCGAGCCGGGCATATCCGGCGGGTGCCGCCGTCGAACTTTCCACCCAGCTGCAGGCGTGGATGGTACTGGAGGCCGCCGCAACCGCTGGGGATGCACCCCACGATCCGCCGCCCCGTACGAATGGCCGCACGAATTAAGTCACGTAAAAGTTCCGTAATTGATGTGATTCTACTCACTTAAGCCTGCCCCGGCTTGGTCCCTTAGGTTTGGCTAACCTACAGTTTTGGCAGTGAGCATGCCCTAACTTCCCCTCACACGGACTCCGGTCCACCAGACTTTTTTCCAGAAAGAAGCCCCCATGAAGATCCGCACCAACGCGCTGGCGGGAATCGCACTCGCCGCCACTGCCGCCCTCGGCCTGGCCGCCTGCGGCTCCGGAAGCTCCACCCCCGCCGCGAGCACCGCTGCGGCCGACGGCAAGACTTCCGGCGAGATCACGGTCTACAACGCCCAGCATGAAAGCCTGACCAAGGAATGGGTGGACGCGTTCACCGCGGAGACCGGCGTCAAGGTAACCCTACGCCAGGGCTCGGACACCGAAATGTCCAACCAGATCATCCAGGAAGGCGCGGCTTCCCCGGCCGACGTGTTCCTGACGGAAAACTCACCCGCAATGGCGCAGGTTGAGAACGCCGGACTGTTCGCGGACGTGGACAAGGCCACCATTGACCAGGTGCCCGCCGACTTCCGCCCCTCCACCGGCAAGTGGACCGGCATTGCCGCCCGCTCCACCGTCCTGGTGTATGACAAGGCCAAGCTGAGCGAAGACAAGCTGCCCAAGTCCATGCTGGACCTGGCCAAGCCGGAGTGGAAGGGCAAGTGGGCCGCTTCACCGTCCGGTGCAGACTTCCAGGCCATCGTTTCGGCACTGCTTGAGCTCAAGGGCGAAGCCGCCACCGACGAATGGCTCAAGGGCATGAAGGAGAACTTCAAGGCCTACAAGGGCAACAGCACGGCCATGAAGGCCGTCAACGCCGGCGAAGTGGACGCCGCCCTGATCTACCACTACTACTACTACGGCGACCAGGCCAAGACCGGCGAAAACTCCAAGAACGTCACGCCGTACTTCTTCAAGAACCAGGATCCAGGCGCGTTCGTGTCCGTCTCCGGCGGCGGCGTGCTGAAGTCCTCCAAGAACGCTGCGGCTGCCCAGGCGTTCCTGAAGTTCATCACCGGCAAGAAGGGCCAGGAAGTCCTCCAGAAGGGCACCTCCTTCGAATACGCCATTGCCTCCGAGGTCCCGGCCAACGACAAGCTGGTTCCGATCAAGGAACTGCAGGCGCCGACCGTGGACCCGGCCAAGCTCAACTCCGAGAAGGTCACCGAACTGATGACCAAGGCAGGACTCCTGTAACTCGGTGCCAAATGGAAACACTGTGCTAACTGACCTAGCGGCACCGGAAGCTTCCGGAAGCACGACGACGGCGGGTAGGGGCAAGCGCTCCCGCCCGCCTTTCGGCGTTTCCGCAGTAGCCATCATTGCTGTCCTCATTGCCCTGTTTTCCCTGATCCCGCTGGGCTACGTCGTTGTGATGACCGCGGCCACGGGGTGGGACGCCGCCGTCGGACTCATCTTCCGCGAGCGGGTGGGCGAGCTGCTCCTCAACACGCTGGTGCTGATGGCGATCACCGTGCCGCTGTGTGTGGCGCTGGGCGTCGGGGGCGCCTGGCTGGTGGAGCGGACCGGGCTGCGCGGACACAAGTGGTGGGCTGTGCTGCTGGCCGCCCCGCTGGCCATCCCCGCCTTCGTCAACAGCTACGCCTGGGTCTCCGCCATACCTTCCCTGGGCGGCCTGTGGTCCGGCGTCCTGATCGCTACGCTGTCCTACTTTCCGCTGGTGTACATCCCGGCGGCCGCCACCCTCGGCAGGCTTGACCCCGCCATCGAGCAGTCCGCCGCGTCGCTGGGCCTGGGCGCCTGGCGCACCTTCTTCCGCGTGGTCCTCCCCCAGCTCCGCATCGCCATGACCGGCGGCGCCCTGCTGGTGGCGCTGCACCTGCTGGCTGAATACGGCGCGTTTGCGATGATCCGTTTCGATACCTTCACCACCGCGATCATGGTGCAGTACCAGTCCACGTTCAACGGCACCGCCGGGAACATGCTGGCGAGCGTGCTGGTGTTCTTCTGCCTGATCCTGCTGGTGGTGGAGGTGCGCGGCAGGGGCACCGCCCGCTACGCACGGGTGGGATCCGGAGCACAGGCCAGGGCGCTCCGGCTGCCCCTGCATGCCTACCAGGCCCCGGCGCAGCTCTTCCTGGCCGGTCTCACCGCCCTTGCCTTCGGCCTTCCGCTGACGTTCGTGCTCCGCTGGGTTTTCGCGGGCGGAGCGGACATCTGGGCGACGGACGAGTTCTTCCCCGCACTGCTGCAGACCCTAGGCTACGGACTGACCGGGGCCCTGGCTACAACCGTGGTGGCTTTCCCCATGGCGTACCTTGCCGTGCGGCACCCGAGCTGGTTCAGCAAGGCACTGGAGCTGTCCAACTACGTCACCAGCTCCATGCCGGGCATCGTGGTGGGCCTGGCCTTTGTCACCGTGAGCATCCGGGTGGCCCCGGAGTTCTACCAGACAACCGTGCTGCTCATCGCGGCCTACGTGCTGCTGTTCCTTCCCAGGGCGCTGGTCAATATCCGCGCCGGGCTGGCGCAGGCCCCCAAGGAACTCGACGAGGCCGCGCAGGCGCTAGGGAAGCCGCCGCTGCTGGCCTTCATCCGGGTGACGCTGCGCCTCACCGCCCCGGCCGCGGCCGGCGGGGCCGCACTGGTGTTCCTGGCCATCGTCAACGAACTCACGGCGACGCTGCTGCTCTCCCCGAACGGGACGCGCACCCTCGCCACCGAGTTCTGGAGCAAAAGCAGCGAGATCGACTACGCCGGCGCTGCGCCGTATGCGCTGCTGATGATCCTGATCTCCGCCCCCATGACCTACCTTCTCTTCCAGCAGTCCAAGAAAGTGGCCGGACAGTGACCGATTCCTACACTTCCCGTGATGCCCCCTCCAGGTTTCCGGAACCACGGATAGCCCCGTCCGTGGCGCCCAGCACCAACAGCCACCTCGGGATCGAGGCCGTCACCAAGAACTTCGGTTCGCAGGCGGTCCTCAAGGGCGTCAACCTGTCCGTGGCCAAGGGCGGAACCACCGCGATCGTGGGCCCGTCAGGCTCGGGCAAGACCACGCTGCTGCGCCTGATCGCCGGCTTCGAACATCCCGACACCGGCAGCATCTCGCTCAACGGCGCCACCGTGGCCGGCGACGGTTCCTGGGTACCGGCGCACAAACGGCACGTGGGTTACGTTGCGCAGGACGGCGCCCTCTTCCCCCACCTGACCGTGGGCCAGAACATCTCCTTCGGCCTCAGTGCCAGCAAGTTGTCCGGCGGGCGGCGGGAGGTTGCCGCCAGGGTCAACGAACTCCTGGAAATGGTGTCCCTCGACCCGTCCATGGCCAAGCGCCGGCCGCACCAGCTCTCCGGCGGGCAGCAGCAGCGCGTGGCGCTGGCCCGCGCCCTGGCCCGCGAACCGGAGCTCATGCTGCTGGACGAGCCGTTCTCCGCGCTTGACGCCGGCCTCCGCGTGGCCACCCGCCGCGCAGTGGCAAAGGTCCTCAACGAAGCCGGCGTGACCACCATCCTGGTCACGCACGACCAGGCCGAAGCTCTCTCCTTCGCCGACCAGGTGGCCGTGATGCGCGGCGGCAGGCTGGCCCAGATCGGCAACCCGTTTGTGGTCTACACACGCCCCGCAGACCGCGCCACCGCGGAATTCCTGGGCGACGCCGTCATCCTGGACGCCTGGATGGAAGGCTCTCTTGCCACCTGTTCGCTGGGCGGCATACCGGTGCGCAGGCCTCCGGCCCAGGGCCGCGTACAGCTCATGCTGCGTCCCGAACAGATCCGCATCGCCGAGGACGGCCCCATCCGCGGCGTGGTGGTGGATACGGACTACTTCGGCCCGGAAACCACCGTGCGCCTCAAGCTGGCCGTGCCGCCGGAACTGGCGGCCGGCGCCATCCCGGACCACCGTTTTCCCGGCGGCGGCGAAGTAATCACCATCCGGCACTGGAACGCCTCCATCGCGCGGCCGGGCATGGAGCTCTGCCTGCGTGTGGTGGGCGAGGCCGTGGCCTTCCCGGTGGATGCGAACGGGCAGGACTGACGCCGGGCGCCTACCGGGCCCGGGGCCCGGGCACCGGGCGCGGGGCCCGGCTAGTCCGCGGGGCGCTTCTTCTGCGGGTACGGGGTTTCGCCGCGTGCCAGCATCTCCACGAACCCCTTGATCTTGCGCTCCCGGGTGGCTGCCTGCTTGACCGAATTCGTCCGGTAAATCAGGGCGTACCGGTTCACCGACGTCAGCACGTCGAACATGGCCTGCGCCCGCGGTTCGGCCGCAATGGCGGCCGCCAGGTCCTCCGGCAGTTCCGCGGATGCCTGTCCGGAGTACGCAGCCTCCCAGCGGCCGTCCCCCTTGGCGGCGTCGACGGCGGCGCGGCCCGCCGCAGTCATCCTGCCGGCGGCCTCAAGCTTTTCGATGCGGTCCACGTTCCGTGCCGACCAGACACTCTTGGGCCCGCGGCGGGTCATCCGCTGGAAGGAGCTTTCGTCGTCGCGCCGTTTGCCCTGGCCGTCGATCCAGCCGAAGCACAGCGCCTCCTGTAACGCGGCTTCGTAGTCCAGTTCAGTGGTGTTGCCGCCCTTCTTGTGCAGCACCAGCCACACGCCCGGGCTGGTGGCATGGTGCTGTTCCAGCCAGGTGCGCCATTCGGCGGCATCCTTCACCAGGAGTTCCTCGAGTTCAATGGCCATGGCACCATTCTGCTCCACGGGACTCCTCATTCAAGGCGTGGCATCATGGCCATGTCACCAACAATTCTTCGTCAGCCTTCACCCCGGGAGATCCAATGCTGCGTGTCCGCCCCATCCATTTCACCTCGCGCCTGGACCAGTGGGAGCGGCTGCTCACCGACCTGGGAATGATCCGGACCGTCGATGACGGCTCCTGGAAGGAGTACGACGCCGGATCCGGCCGGCTGGCGCTGCACGCCGCCGAGGCCGGCTCCGCAGGGGACGGGACGACGGCGTTCGGCGTCGAAGTGGGCGACCTCGCCGAGTTCGCCCGGCGCACGAACGAGGCCGGAGTGGAAGATGGGACCTCGCCGGCCGAGCTGACCACGGCGGACCACGGCGACACCTGCCGGATCACTGGCGGGGACGGTTTCAGCTTCTTTGCGGACAAAGCCGCCCACAGCACCCAGAGCCCGGACGCCGATCCGGCGCTCGCCGTCGTCGAAGTCTGGTTCACTCCGGATGCCGCGGCCGCCGCACAGACCCTGCGCAATATGGGTGCCCGGCTGCGGCCGGTCCCGGATGACGACGAAACCGCGGATTTCACCGCGAAGAACGGCGGCGTGCTGATGGTGCGCCCCGGAAACGGCAACGCCCGGTCCGGCCTGGGCTTTGAGTACACCGGCGACTTGTCCGCCCTGCGGGACCGGCTGGCCGCTGCGGGCCACCAGGTCACTATGACGGAAGAGGCCTTCGGGCGGACACTGCACGTGGCCAACCCCGACGAGGTGGGCGCCGACGCTCCGGCGCTCTGGCTGTCAGCCCGGCACTGAGGGGCCTTTTGTCGGCGCCGAAGCCGCCGAACCGGCCGTCCTTGTCAGGATCGCGGCAGGGGAACCACTCGAATCCGTCCTCGCCGTGTGAAGTTGCGGCACGGGGTTCGGGCACGGATGGGGTAGAACTTAAGCATGAACGTGCGCACTCCTGACCCGAATCCCGGCTGGCTGTCCGATGAGGACCTCTTCGAAGCCCGGGGCCGGCTTCCCATGGTTTATGTGGAAGCCGTGCCCGTCCGCCTTGATCCCTTGGGGTTCGTGAACGAAGTCGGTACCCTGCTGCAGGCCGACGAGGACGGCACCATGGTCCGTTCCCTCGTGTCCGGCCGCGTCCTCTACCGCGAGACCATCCGCGCGGCCCTGCTCCGCCACATGGAAAAGGACCTGGGTCCGCTGGCGTTCCCGCAGCTGCCCATCAGCCCGGTCCCGTTCACCGTTGCCGAGTATTTCCCGGCGCCGTCCCACACTGGATTCACCGATGACCGCCAGCACGCTGTTTCCCTGGCGTACATCATCCCGGTCACCGGCGAATGCGAGCCCCGCCAGGATGCCCTCGAGCTCACCTGGATGACGCCCGAGGAGGTCCTGAGCCCGGACGTGCAGCTGGAATTCAGCGGCGGCCGCGGCGCCCTGGTCCGGCAGGCGCTCGCGTTCGCTGGAGTGGGCAGCTAAGCACGCCGCAGCGCCTTTCACTGGCGGCGGGCCTGGGGGCCGCTTACAGTGCTGCGGCACCTGCGGGGACGCTCGAAGGAACCCGGGCGTCCCCGACTTCGCGCGGGCCCCTTAGTAGACTGTAGGGCGGACCGCAAGAGAACTTAAGGACTCCCGATGACCCACCCCCCAGCCACCCAGCACTACAGTGAGCTCCAGGCTGGCTCTCTGCAGACCGGCCACCTCCTGCTTCTCCCCGACGGCGAACGGTCCGCCGAAATCCAGAGCGTCCTCGTGGAGGACGACGATTTCGGCACACCGGCCGTGGTCCTTGCAACCCTCACCGGCGGCGGGATCCTGCGCATCGCGGCCGGGTCAACCGTCCTGGTGGCAGGGCCCGGCTCCGCCTCTACCGGTGAGGCCAACGGCTCCCGTTCCGGTGCGGAAACGGTGTCCGAAGAGTCCGACGCCGCCACGTCGCTTCAGGTCGTTGAGCCCCCCGCCGCCCGGGCAGACTCCGCCGGGGAAAGCGGCGCCCCGGCGGCTCCCGCCGTCGTCGTGCCTCCCCGCCCGGCCACAACGCCGGCAACTGCCGCAGCCGCCGGTCCGAGCGAGGAGGAACTGGCACTGATCCCGGAGCCCTCGGGAACGCCGGAGTCCGTGGTTGGGGCCGCCGCGGCAGCACATCCGGACGCACTGGGCGTGATGCTGCTGAGCGACCGGCTGGCCAAGGGCATCAACACCAAATCCGGAAGCTGTCTCAAGGACCTCAGCGACCTGGCCCATGAACTGTTCGTCACCCTCAAGGATGCCGAGGGCGCCCTGGCCGTCGCGGACGTGCTCAACGTGCTGCCGTTCGACGGCAACCCCGGCCGGTGGACGTCCGTCGAGGCGGCGCTGGCCCTGTCCAGCTACATCTGCCGGCAGACCGGGAAAGAGGACCGTGCCGAGGTGTACGAAAAGCTCCTCCGCGCCCCCGACGCCATGGAAACGGACGCGTTCAAGTCCCGCATCAACGCCAAGATCCGGCAGCGCTCCCTCAACGAACCCAACCTGTACGACAAGGAAATCTTCCGGGCCATCGACAACTCGAACCCGGACGCCGAACGCGAATGGCGGCTGCTGCGGCTTGAGGCCCTGATGTTCCTGCGGGCGCACGGCGGCTCGGAAACCATCGGGTTGAAGGAGCTGGAGCGCCGGATCGCCAACGAACTGGAATCCGTCCGGGCTTGAGCCATAGGCCTTGGCCGTTTGGCCCTACCCCGGCGGCGCCTGGAGTTGTAGATTCACCCCATGACGAACAAACTGAGCGTTGTGATTAATTCCGATGCGCAGCAGGTTTGGACAATGCTGCGTGAACCGGCCAAGGTTGCCCAGTGGCACGGCTGGGAGGCCGAGGACCTGGCCGCCGAAATCAACGAAATCTATTTCAAGGACACCGTGGTTGAAGGCCCTGACCACACCAGCCTCACCGTGGACGGCGGGGATGAGTTCGCACTGAAACCCGTTTCCACCGGCACCCAGGTCAGCGTGACGCGGGCAGCCCTGGACCACAATTCCGAGTGGGCCGCCTGGGACGAGGACATCACCCAAAGCTGGCTGACGTTCCTCCAGCAGCTCCGCTTCGCCCTGGAACACCACCCGCACGGCAAGCGCCGCACGGCCTTCTTTTCGGTTCCCGGCGGGGACGGCTCCGCGATCGACAAGCTGGGGCTCCGGGATATCCCCGCGCCCGGTGAGCCGTTCTCGCTGACCCTCGCCAGCGGCGAGAAGATCTCGGGCAAGGTCTGGTACCGCACCAACCACCAGGTGGGGCTCACCGTGCACAGCTACGCCGAACACGGCGATGGCCTGCTGGTCGTCGCCGACCAGCCGCCCATCGCCGAGGTCAGGCCCGACGGCGGATCCATGGTCATCGTGTCCACCTACGAGCTGGGGGCACACCGGCTGGAGGAAATCCGCAGCAGCTGGGACAGCTGGCGGGCTGAGAACTACCCCACATCGGACCCCGTGCACTGACGGCCGGCTAAGTTTCGCCACAGGAAGCTGGCACACTTGAACCGTGCCAGCCAATACTGAACCTTCGCTCTCGTTCGAGCCGGGGGCCGCAGCCCTGCAGTCTGAGTTTTCCTTCGCCGTGGGCAAGCGCCTGAGTGAGACGTGTTCGCCGACGCCGGAGCAGGTGGCCGCCAACGGCGGGGAATTCCTGGGCCGCACCGGCACCATCAGCACCCCGCACGGCGAGATCCGGACGCCGGCGTTCATCGCCGTCGGCACTAAGGCCACGGTGAAGTCCGTGCTGCCCGAATCCATCGCCGAGCTGGGCGCGCAGGCGGTCCTGGCCAACGCCTACCACCTGTACCTCCAGCCGGGGGCTGACATCCTGGACGAGGCCGGCGGGCTGGGCGCCTTCATGAACTGGTCCGGGCCCACCTTCACGGACTCCGGCGGCTTTCAGGTGATGAGCCTGGGCTCGGGCTTCAAAAAGGTCATCGACATGAAGTCGGTTGATTCGTCCGGCCCGGATGACGCCGTGGCGCCGGGCAAGGAGCGGCTGGCCCACGTGGACGAGGAAGGCGTGTGGTTCAAGAGCCACCTCAACGGCGACCGGCACCGCTTCAGCCCCGAGATCTCCATGAACGTCCAGCACCAGATCGGGGCCGACATCATGTTCGCCTTCGACGAGCTGACCACGCTGCAGAACTCCCGCGGCTACCAGGAGGAGTCGCTGGAACGCACCCGACGCTGGGCCGAGCGCTGCATCACCGAGCACTTCAGGCTTACCGCCGAGCGGGCGGGCAAGCCCTACCAGGCGCTCTTCGGCGTGATCCAGGGCGCGCAGTACGAGGACCTGCGCCGCAAGGCCTGCCGGGACCTGGGCGCCATGAACTTCGACGGCTTCGGGATCGGCGGCGCGCTCGAAAAGGAGAACCTGGGCACCATCGTTCGGTGGTGCAACGAGGAGCTGCCCGAGAACAAGCCGAGGCACCTGCTGGGCATCTCCGAACCGGACGACATTTTCACCGCGATCGAGAACGGCGCGGACACCTTCGACTGCGTCTCCCCCACCCGGGTGGCCCGCAACTCGGCGTTCTACACCCCCGACGGGCGGTTCAACCTCTCCGGAGCCAAGTACAAGCGCGACTTCGGCCCGCTGCAGGAAGGCTGCGACTGCTATGCCTGCCTGAACTACTCCCGGGCCTATATCCACCACCTGTTCAAGGCCAAGGAGATGGTCTCGGCCACGCTGATCTCCATCCACAACGAGCGCTTCGTGGTGAAGATGGTGGACGACGCCCGGCTGGCCATCGAAGCCGGCAACTTCTTCGACTTCAAGGCCGAGACTCTGGGTCGCTACTACCCCTAGGGCCGGTCCCGCCCGCCATTTCGACGGTTCCCTGCGCGCTCGACGTCCAGAAACATCTAGCTGGCAGGGAACCGTCGTAACGGCGGTGTCCACATACGGGTGACTTACTCTGGGCCTCGGTCGCTGCAGAGGCAATGGTGGACACATGAACTCACGTTTCCGGGCTTTGCCGTCGACGGAGGACCTTTGGCGGACCGAGCAACTCCTGGAGCGCGGTCTGAATTCACGCTCTATCGCGAATCTGGTTCAAGGCGGAAGCCTCATCCGCGTGCGCCGCGGCTGCTACGCGCGCGGAAGCTGGTGGACGGGGTTGAACGCCACCACCCGTCGACGCCAACTGATCTATGCGCATGCGCACGCAACGCGCACGACGTCGAGCGGCGGCTTTGCGTACAGCCACACCTCTGGTGCCAGCCTGCATCGCCTCCATCTGTGGGGCGTGGATGACACGGTCCACCTGACTCAAGCGGGCTGCCCGGTCTCCCACGGACGCGGGGTGGCGGCCCATACGAGGCGCTTGGGCAGCCACGAACTGTCATTCGTGGATAACCTGCCATGCACCTCGTTGGAGCGGACGGTGGTGGACTGCTGCCTCATGTTCAACGTTCGCCAGTCCCTGATTCTGGTCGACCACGCTGCACGTCTGGGGGCTGACCTGCCACTGATCCGGGTCCAGTGCTCCGCGTTGGCGGGCCGCAACGGAGTCGTGGCTCTGCGCCGGGCACTCGAGCTAGCCGATCCGCGCTCCGAATCGGCCGGCGAGAGCCTAACCCGGGAATTAATCCACAGACTCAAGGTCGCGCCGCCGGAGCTGCAGCTCTTGGTGCGAACACCGTTGGGCGAGCACCGTCTGGACTTCGCATGGCCTAAGCCGAAGGTCGCCTTGGAGTTCGACGGCAAGACCAAGTACTTCGATTACCGGCCAACAAACGAGGTCGTGTTCGCCGAACGCCGCCGCGAGAAAGCGCTCATGGAACAGGGTTGGACCTTCCTCCGGATCGAGTGGAAGGACCTGTTCAACGAGGCAGAGTTCAAATACCGCTTACTCCGAGCGTTGGACCAAGGCGGGGCCCGACAGAAAGCTCCATTTCGACGGTTCCCTACTGGCTAGACGTTGCGAAACATCGGATGGGCGCGGAACCGTCGAAACGGCGGGGGCGGGGTGGACGGAACCCGGAGCGGGCCGCAGCCTATTCGGGAGGCGCTTACGCCCCGTAGCTCGGTTCGCGCTTCTTGATCCAGCCGATGGCCAGGGCGGTCAGCGGCACGAAGAGGAACTCCACCATGGTCTTGTAGAGGAAGCCCACCAGCACGTAGTTCACGAAGGTGCCGAAGTCCGTGATGCCGATGACCGACGCCGCAATGCTGCAGAAGATCAGTGTGTCCACGAATTCGCCGGCCACCGAGGAGCTCATGATCCGCGCCCACAGGGACTTTTCACCCGTGCGCGCCTTCATCTTCACCAGGATCCAGGAGTTGATGGTCTGCCCGGCCAGGAACGCCAGCAGTGAGGCCAGCACAATCTGCGGGACCGGGCCCAGCGCGCCCTCGAGCGCGGCCTGCTTGGAGGTACCGAAATCGTCGTCGAAGCCGGGCAGGGCAATGATCACCCAGTAGCAGATGGAGGCGAACACGGACAGGGCGAACGTGGTGATGATGGCCTTGCGCGCCACCTTGAACCCGTAGACCTCGCTGATGACATCGCCCAGGATATAGGCCAGCGGGAAGAGGAAGAAGCCGCCGTCCGTGATGATCGGACCGATCGCCACGCCTTTGGACGCCCCGATGTTGGACAGGATCAGCACCACGGCCATGAGGGCCAGCATGATGCCGAAGTAGGGGGAACCGATCGAGGCGAATTTCGGCGCCGCAGGGGCGGGGAAAGTCTTGGCGGTAGTCATGGGTGATCCATTCGGAGTGGTTCGCTCGGCTGCCCGGAAAGTCGGCGAGGAGATCGCTGCAGCAGCCGGCTGTATTAGCACTGGGAGAGGCTCCCGCGAACTGCTTCCGCCGGAACCGTTTTCCATTCTCGCATCACCGGGTGCGGCGCGGGCACCGGCCGGCGGAATCAACCAGAAATTTGAACACGTTCAGGTCTTGTGCGTGGGTCCATGTGGAGGATCTGTACCGCAGAGTGGGTGCGTGGACCACCGGGTTTGTTCACATTGGTCATACGCACAATGCGGCCTGTTTGGGCCCGGTGGCAGGATGGGTGGATGACTTCTGCCGCTGTTGAGACGTACCCTTCCGTTGCCCTCACCATTGCCGGGTCCGAAGCGACCGGCGGTGCCGGAGCGCAGGCCGACCTGAAGACGTTCCAGGAACTGGGCGTCTTCGGCATCGCCAACCTGACCTGCATCGTGTCCTTCAACCCGAACGACAACTGGAACCACCGCTTTGTCCCGGTGGACCAGCAGGTCATCGCGGACCAGCTGGAGGCGACGGCGGCGGCATACGGGGCCGCTTCGGGTGCGCCGTCCGTACTGGACACCATGAAGATCGGCATGCTGGGCAGCCCGGCCACCATTTCGACCGTTTCGTCCGCTCTGGCCTCGGGCGGGTTCACCAACGTGGTACTGGACCCGGTGCTGATCTGCAAGGGCCAGGAGCCGGGCCACGCACTGGACACGGACCAGGCACTCAAGACGCAGATCCTGCCGCTGGCCACGTTTGTCACGCCCAACCACTTCGAGGCGGAGTCGCTGTCCGGACTGGAGATCACCGACGTCGAGTCCCTCAAGGCCGCGGCCATCCGCATCCATGAGCTGAGCGGCGCCGCGGTGCTGGCCAAGGGCGGCGTGCGCCTGGCCGGACCCGGCGCCGTCGACGTCTATTACGACGGCGACACCCTGGAAGTCCTGTCCGCCCCCAAGGTGGGCGAAGTGGCCGTCTCCGGCGCCGGCTGTTCCCTGGCCGCCGCGGTAACGGCCGAACTGGCCAAGGGCGCGACCCCGCTCGAGGCTGCCCTCACGGCGAAGGCGTTTGTGACCGCCGGCATCCGCAACCGTATGGTCTCCGGCGCCCCGTTCGACGCCCTGTGGCAGGGCGGCCCGCGCTAGCTCTTCCCCGCCTTACCGGACGCTCTCTCACTTTTCGCACGAAAAACCGGGACGCTCTCTCACTTCTCGCACGAAAAACCGGGACGCTCGCTCACTGGCTGAGAGAGCGTCCCGGTTATCGTTGCAGGATCTGAGAGAGCGTCGGGTCAGGAGCGGGGGTCGGCCACCGTGCCCATGAACAGCGGCAGGCCGGTTTCCACGTGCACGATCTGATAGTGGAACGGCCGGTCGAAGGCGATGGTCCGCTCGGGCTGCGGCGGGGCGCTGGTGACCATTCCGTTGATCTGGGTGACAGCGGCGGCGATGGTGCCCTTTTCAGCGACCGTGATGTTGGCAGCCTGCGCCGCCTGGGTGATCATCATCTTGGGCTGGATTTTGTTGAAGTCCTCGGTGGTGTTGAGGGTCTTCTGCAGGCCGAGCGACTCAAACACCTTCCGCAGGTCAAAACTGCACTTGTGGTCCCAGCGGGGCAGCTGGATCTGCACTGCCTCAAGCGCTGCCGTGTCGAAGGTGTCCGTGATTTCCGTGAGCTTAGCCGCGCCGAAAGCCGCTGAGGCGGGGCGGGATCCGGCATCAGCTCCCGCATCCGGGAGGACCAACCGCATGACGAAACCGTCGGCGTAGGGAAGGTCCACGCCCTGCCAGCCGGCCCCTTCCGCGTACTTCATCTCCAGCTCGTTATGCATTGCCGGCGCTTCGATTTCCTCGCCCGCGGCTGTTGTGAAGGGCAGGTCCGAGGTGTCATTCGGGTCAAACGGCGCCCTCCAGGCGGACGCAAAGTACAGGGAATTGAGCAGGCTGAACGTGTTGTCTGGATCGTACTTTGCGGGGGCCTCCTTGATCCGGCCGCCCGTGTTCCTGTTCACCCACGCATCGATGGCGGGCTTCGTTGCACCCTCATCGCTGAAGTCCACGGGATACACGCCGGTTCCGTAGTGCCGGGCGAGAGTGTCCAGGAAGGACTCACCGGTGGGCACGCCCTTGTCCACGAACAGCCCGTTGGCGGCGTGCATGACAGGTTTCCGCGGCGGGTTGTCCTCATCCACTGCGCCTGGGTCGCCGTCGAACTTCTCGAGCGAGCCGAGAACAGCGTTCATGGCCTCATCGCGATTCTCCAGGGGAAGTTGCAGGACCCTGTCCATCTCCGCAGCAGTCTCGCCCGACGCGCCAGAGCGAAGCATCGCAAGCGCAATCAGCAGGCTCCCGGGTGAGGACACCACGTTCCCGTTGGAGCCGTCCCCGCCGTCGGCCAGCAGGGCCTCGCCGAGGCCCAGGGCGGAAGCCCGGAAGGAGCGCAGTTCGGCGGCATAAGCCGCCCGGTCCACCGAAACCCGCTCCACGCCGTCGGCCTTCAGCAGTTCCGGCGCCGATGCCGAGCAGGCGGTGAGCGCCACCAGGGCACCGGCCGTTGCGATCCTGGCAACGCGGAATGTCTTCATTTTCTCCCCCTTGGCCCTGCCTTGCCGGCACTTGGCGGGAATCCGCCTGTCTCCCTTCAGTCAACCAGCCTGCCCGCGGCAGGACGATGCCCGTAGGGTCACGGTTTGCCGTCGTTTTGGTCTCACCCCTCCGACGCTCTCCCACCATTCGCAACGTTTTCGCCAACGCTCCCGCACTTCCTTCGCGGGCGTATCCTCGTGACATGTCGGAGGAGCACTAAATGGCACAGCATTTCAACACCGTTGACGAGTACATCGCGTCCTTCCCAGCCGAGGTGCAGGGCATACTCCAGGAGGTCCGGCGCAGTTGCCGCTCGGCGGTGCCGCAGTCCGGCGAGATGATCAGCTACGGCCTCCCCACCGTCACCCTGGACAGCAAGTACGTGGTGTAGTTCGCGGGGTGGGCACACCATATTTCCGTTTATCCCGTGCCGGCCGGGGACGCGGACTTCCAGTCTGAGATCGCCCCGTACCGGTCAGCCAAGGGAACGCTGAAATTCCCGTTGGGCAAACCGGTCCCGTACGGGCTCATCGAAAAAACGGCGGCGCTGCTTGCAGGCGAGCGCCGCGGGCGGTAGCGGCCGGCTGTCGCCGCCGTCGGAAGCGTAAGACGCACGGAGGCGTACGACGGCGGGCGGCAGCGCCGCCGTCGTCCGCGGGAAGCGCTTGGGCGGACTACCGCCGCGGGATGTTCCGCAGGTTGCTCCGGGCCATGCTCACGGCCTCACCGGCGCCGCGGTTCAGGACCACTTTGGACATGGCGGTCGCGAAGCCAAGGACCTGCGACCCGGTGATCTTCGGGGGGATGGACAGCGCTTTAGGATCCGTGATGAGTTCCACCAGCGACGGTCCGGGATGCGCGAAGGCCTCCCGGTAGGCCTCCTCAATCCGGGCCGGATCGGTGACGCGGACGGCGTGGAAGCCGAGGGCGCGGGCGACGGCGGAGTAGTCGGCGTCGGGAACGTCCACGCCGAAATCGGGCAGCCCGTCCACGAGCATCTCGAGTTTGACCATGCCCAGGGTGGAGTTGTTGAAGACCACAACGTTCACGGGCAGACGGTGGGCAGCAACGGTGATGAGCTCGCCGAGCAGCATGGACAGCCCGCCGTCGCCCGAGACCGAAATGACCTGCCGTCCGGGGTAGGCCAGTTGCGCGCCGATCGCGTGCGGCAGGGCGTTGGCCATGGAGCCGTGCAGGTACGAGCCGATCAGCCGGCGCGTGCCAAGAGGGTTGATGTAGCGCGCGGTCCAGACGTTGCACATGCCGGTGTCCGCGGTGAAGATGGCGTCCTCCGCCGCCACCTGGTCCAGGATCGAGGCCGCGTACTCCGGGTGGATCGGCTGCTTCTTTTCCACCTTGCGCGTGTAGGCGCCCACGGCCTTGTTCATGAGCCTGTCGTGCTTCTTGAGCATCTGGTTGAGGAAGCGGCGGCTCTTCTTTGGAGCCAGCAGGGGCTTCAGCGCGGTGAGCGTTGGCAGCACGTCGCCATGGACGGCGATGTCGACGTCGGTCCGCCGACCCAGCCTGTGGGCGGCACGGTCCACCTGGGCGGTGCGGGTGCCGGGGAGGAACTGGTCATATGGAAAATCGGTGCCGAGCAGGATCAGCAGGTCCGCGTCCTCGATGCCCTCGGCCGCGGCGCCGTAGCCGAGCAGCCCTGTCATCCCGATGTCGTACGGGTTGTCGTACTGCATGAAGTCCTTGCCCCGCAGCGTGTGGCCGATCGGGGCGCCGATCACTTCTGCGAGGGCGACGACTTCGTCGTGGGCCCCTTGCGTTCCTGCCCCGGCAAAGATGGCAACCTTGTCGGCCGCGTTGATGGCACCGGCGAGCTCCCGGACGCTCACGGCGTCCGGGACGAGGGTTGCGCGCCGGAACGTCGCGGGCAGCGGCGTCTCGCCCGTTGCGTCCAGACCGGCGATATCGCCCGGGAGCGTGACGACGGCGACTCCCCCGAGCCCGACGGCGTGCTGGATCGCGCTGTGCATGACGCGGGGCGCCTGCTCTGCCGTGCTGACCAGTTCCGAGTACACCGAGCATTCGTTGAAGAGCCGGTCCGGATGGGTTTCCTGGAAGAAGCCGCTGCCGATCTGCTTGCTGGGGATGTGCGAAGCAATGGCCAGGACGGGGGCGCCTGAGCGGTTCGCGTCGTACAGCCCGTTGATCAGGTGCAGGTTACCGGGTCCGCAGGACCCTGCGCAGACGGCAAGACGGCCGGTCAGCTGGGCTTCCGCCGCGGCAGCGAACGCGGCGGCTTCCTCGTGCCGGACATGGATCCAGTCGATTCCGCCGTGCTGGGAGCCGCCCGTTTTGCGGACTGCGTCGACGATCGGGTTGAGGCTGTCCCCCACGATCCCGTAAATCCGCTGCACACCGGCAGCCTGGAGTTGTTCGATGAGCTGGGTGGCGAGTTCCTTGGCCATGAGTGCACTTCCCGCGATCACGTTGATGGGCTGACAGGTTGATCAACTGACAGGGCCAATATAGTCCCCACCATCCTCGGAACGCTCTCTCACTTAACACCCGAGACGCTCTCTCACTTTCCAGAAGAAAGTGAAAGAGCGACCGGGTTTTTCCTGCAGGATCTGCGAGAGCGTCCTGGTGGGGTGAGCGTACGACGGCGGGCGACCACCCGCCGTCGTACTCTCCTGGGAACCTCTGCCCCTGGACGCTAGGCGTCCACGAGGTCCTTGTCCTTGTCGTCGTCCTTGCGGGACTGCGACCAGGCGTCGCCCTGTTCGCGGTCCAGGTGCGTGGCCTTCTTGTTTCGCAGGGCGAAGATGTAGACCACCAGCGAGATGGCGATGGCGACGGTGACGTAGGTGAAGAACAGGTCCACCCGCTCGGCCTTCTGGAAGGCCGCGCCGAGCAGCGGAACCGTACCGCCGAAGAGTGAGTTGGCAATCGCGTAGCCCAGCCCCACTCCGAGGGCACGGATGGAGGCCGGGAACAGCTCGGCCTTCACGAGGGCGTTGATGGAGGTGTAGCCGCCAACGATCAGCAGGCCGCCCATCATGAGCAGGAACGCGGTGAACGGGTCCTTGGTGTTGGACAGGGTGGAGAGCAGCGGCCAGGTGAAGAGGACGCCGGTGATGCCGAACCATAGCAACAGCGGCTTGCGGCCCACCTTGTCCGAGATGATGCCGTACACGGGCTGGAGCAGCATGAAGATGAACAGTGCCCAGAAGTTGATCACCGACGTGTCGGTCTTGGCGATGCCGGACGTATCGTTCATGAACTTCAGGATGAAGTTGGTGTACGTGTAGAACGCCACCGTGCCGCCGAGAGTGACGCCGATGCAGATCAGCAGCGGCTTCCAGTACTGCGTGAACAACAGCCTCATGGTGCCCGGCTGGGCTTCGCCGGCGGCGACGGGCCTCTTGGCAGCCTCGACCTGCTCCGCGGAGACGGTTTCCTCCATGGAACGCCGCAGCCACAGGACCACCATGGCCGCCACGCCGCCGATGGCGAATGGAATGCGCCAGCCCCACTCGGTCAGGTCACCCTTGGGCATAATGTTCTGCAGGATGACCAGAACCAGGAGGGCCAGCATCTGGCCGCCGACCAGGGTCACGTACTGGAAGCTGGAGAAGAAGCCGCGGCGCTTGGACGTGGCGGCCTCGGACATGTAGGTGGCGCTGGTGCCGTATTCGCCACCCACGGAGAAGCCCTGGACCAGCCGCACGAGGACCAGCAGGATCATGGCCCAGATGCCAATCTGTTGCTGCGTGGGCAGGATGGCGATCGCGAAGGAACCAGCGGACATCATCGTCACGCTGAGCGTAAGCGCGGCCTTGCGTCCCTTGCGGTCGGCGTAGCGGCCGAAGAACCATGCGCCGACCGGCCGCATCAGGAACGAGGTGGAGAAGACGGCCATTGCCTCAAGGCCGGCCTGAAGATCGTCAGTGGCGTTGAAGAAGTGCGACTGGAAGTATGCCGCAAAAGCGGTGTAGACGTAGACGTCGTACCACTCCACCAGGTTGCCGGCCGAGCCTTTGAGGATGTTGCTCACGGCCCGGCGGGTCTGGGCTGACTCGCTCTGGACTTCGGTTTGCTGGGTGCTCATCGCTGAACCGTCCTTGACGGCGCCGCCACCGGTAACCGTTCCGGGCGTACTTTCGTGCTGTCCACGGCAACATTGCTCATGGTTCCTCCTCGACATCGGCAGTCACCGGAAAGCCGGGGACTCCATCCAAGCTATTCGTGATCCACCGCACAGCCAACGCCGGAGCGGAAGTCCTAACACTTCCTTAGGTTTAGCTCCCGGGTTGCCCAGATGGATCTGCGCTTGCCCTTGCATCTGCCCGCGCCCGGCGGGGCCTGGCCCGCGCATGGTGGGTTCCGGGCCCGTCGGGGCGGAAAATCGGTGGACGGGGTAATCTCCAAAGGCGGGCCGGGGAAGAAAACGCCGCTCATACGGAACAGGAAACAGGCCATGGATGTGCTCATCGTCGAGGACGACGACGCCATGGCGTCCGCCCTCGACGCGGCCGTGGTTTCCGCCGGACACACGGCTTCCCGGGTTGCCCGCGGAGCCGACGCACTCCTGGAACACCGGCGCTTTGAGGTCATCCTGCTCGATCTGGGCCTTCCCGACATGGACGGCCTCGACGTCCTGCGCAAGCTTCGCCAGGTCACACCCGTCCCGATCCTGATCCTCACAGCCCGCGACGACGAGCGCAGCGTGGTGCTTGGCCTGCGGTCCGGAGCCGATGACTACCTCGTCAAGCCGGTGAAACTGGTTGAGCTCCTCGCGCGCATCGAAGCCGTCACCCGGCGGGCAGGCCGCGCAAAGGACAACAGGCAGCGGACCATCGTGCTGGGCGAACTCGAGGTGGACCTCGAACGGCGTGTGGCCGCGATCGGGCCCAGAGTCCTGCCGTTGACCGCCACCGAGTTCGACCTGCTCGCGCTCCTGGCAAGCCACGCTGGTTCGGTGGTCACCCGGGAGCAGATCCTGGACGCGCTGTGGGGCGATGCGTTCCTTGCCTCCTCCCGATCCCTCGACGTGCACCTGACAGGCCTGCGGGCGAAACTCCAGATGCCGGGCTTCATCATCAACGTCCGCGGCGTGGGCTACCGGGTCGAGGCGGGTCCTGCGTGAAGCTGCGAGTCCTCGGTGTCCTTAGCATCCTGTCCGTCCTCATCGTCATCTTCGCCTCCACCGCCATCCTGACGTCGGCCGGCCGTGAGCTTACCCAGGAACTTCAGATCAACCGGGCTGCCGCCCTCAACCGCCTCGCGCAGGTAGCGTTCGACGCCGCCACGGACGGAGGAGACGCCACGCAGTTGCAGACCGAGATGGACAGATACTCGGAACTGTATGGGGAGGGGGTCCTGATCCGCCTCCAGGCAGGCACGCTGCGCTCGGGCGGCCTGAGCGAGGAGAGGGCAGACGTCCGCGATGCGCTGGCCAGGGCGAACCTGAACCTCAACGACACCACGCTCGCTCCGCTTCAGCCTTTCGGAACCGGTTCCGAGGTGATTTCACGCTCCTTCGGCAGCGCAAGCCAGGTTCTCGGCGAGGCGGTCCTGGAAGTGAACCTGGATGCCGCCCGGCAGAAGCTGCGGGAGCGGTGGCTCCTTGTCGGAGTCGCTGCCGCCGCCCTCACAGCAGTGCTCCTCCTCGGCGCCGCCCGCGTGACCAGGTGGGTGCTGCGTCCTGTGCACCGCCTGAATTCGGCGGTAACAGAGCTTGAGGCAACAGGGAGGACCGGCCAGCTTCCTGAGGACGGGCCGCCGGAACTGCGGGAACTGAGCCGTTCCTTCACCAGAATGGCGCGGACGGTCAGCGACAGCATCGACTCCCAGCGCCAGCTGATTGCCGACACGTCCCATCAGCTGCGCAATCCCGTGGGCGCCCTGCGGTTGAGGGTCGACTTACTGCAGCTTGAACTGCAAACAGCCCGGGAACACAAGGCCGCAGCCGGAGTACTGGCGGAACTGGAACGTGTGGAAGAGATCCTGGACGGGGTATTGAAGCTGGCCACGGCCGAGCACAGGGTCTTCGAGGACTCTGCCGGAGGGCCGCTGGGGACCCCTTCCCGCGGGCTCCCGGCGGTGGCTGATCCTTACCCTGTCCTGCAGGAAGAAACCGAACGGGCAGGACCTGCGGCACGGCGCAGCGGCTCATCCATCCTGCTGGACGATCCGCCGGACCCGGCGGTGCACATCGCCTGCAACGCCGCCGAACTGGCCCAGATGGTGGGGGAACTGATCAACAACGCCATCAAATACGCAGCCCCTGCCCGCATCTCGGTGGCGGTCAGGGTCCGCCCGGACGCGGTCGCCGTCGAAATCTCCGACGACGGCCCCGGGCTTTCTGCGGCGGAACGTGCTGCTGCCACAAGCCGGTTCTGGCGTTCCCCGCAGCACCGGGAGATCCGTGGCAACGGCCTGGGCATGACGATCGTGGACAAACTGGCGGGAGCCAACGGGGCCCGCCTGCTGCTGGCGGAAGCCTCGCCGCACGGCCTGATCGCACGCATCGAGTTTCCCCGGGCCGTGGCCCGGCCGGGTAAGGAGGGCACTGCATGACAGGCATGATGTCCGGAGGCCTTCCGCCGAGGCGGACCGCCCTCAAGGCCGGGCTGGCTGCCGGGCTGGCGGGACTGCTTTTGCCGGCCCTCAGCGCCTGCACTCCCGAGGACCGTCCGGGCACGGTGACCGTGGCCGGGGGTGAGCCGGGAGGGTTCTATCTGGAGTTCGCCACGCTGCTGGCGGAGTCCCTCCAGCGTCATGGAGTGGCAGACCATGCGGTGGCCCTGACTACCGGAGGCAGCCTGGACAACCTGGGTCAACTGCTGACAGGGCAGGCCACGTTCGCCGTCGCGCTGGCCGATGCCGCCGCCCAGCAGTTGGCAACACACGGCACGTCGGCCGCCGGAGTCACGGCCCTCGGACGGGTGTACGAAAATTATGTGCATTGCGTCGTGCGGAAAGGCAGCGGCATCCGCGACCTCGCCGGTCTGGCCGGGAGGACAGTGGCTGTCGGCGAGCCCGGTTCCGGGACCTCGTTGACCACTCCTCGCCTGATCGAGGCTGCCGGGCTGGGGTCCGCTGCTGTAGGCACTGCCTCCGCTGCCGCCACCGAAAAAACAGTGAACGTGCTGAACCTCGGGCTCAACGATGGCCTCGCAGCCCTGCAGGACGGATCAGTGGACGCCCTGTTCTGGTCCGGCGGCGTGCCAACGGCCGCGATCGCTGACAGCAACAAGGAGGCCGCCCTGGCATTCCTGGACCTCTCGGCGCTGATTCCCTCTATACGGACCCGCTATGGCCCCTACTACGACCGCGTGCTGATCCCTGAGGGCAGCTACGAGGGCATTCCCGCTGTCTGGACGGTGGGTGTGGCGAATCTCCTCCTGTGCCGGAACGACCTGGACGGGAGAACCGTGAAGAGGACCGTCGAACTGCTGGTGGGGCACGCCGAGGAACTGATCCCCCGCTCCAGCCTGGGGGTCCAGTTCCTCAGCCCGGAGTCGCTGATCAACACCGCCGGCCTGCCGTTGCACCCGGCAGCCGCTGATGCCTACCGGGAACTCCACGGGTAAGGCTTTTCACCGGCCGGGCGTGCAGAGGTCCGCTCAGCGCCCGGAGTGCCCCTAGCTCCCGGAGTGCGCCTGCAGGAACGAATACACCTCGGTCTCGTCCACACCCGGGAAAGCTCCCGGAGGCATGGCGGCCAGCAGGTGGGAGTGCGCCCGGGCGGACGGCCAGGCGTTGCCCGCCCACTCCGAGGTCAGCGCGGCCGGCGGGCGACGGCAGCAGTTCTCGTCCGGGCATGTTGACTTGGACCGTTCGGTGGTTTCACGCCCGCGGAACCATTTCACCTGCGCGTACGGCACCCCGACCGACAGCGAGAACTCGCCGTTCGCGGAGCGCTCGGTCCGGGCCGTGCACCAGTACGTCCCCGCCGGGGTGTCCGTGTACTGGTTGTACGCACTGAACTTGTCCGCCACGTCGAACACCATGCGGCTGGTCCAGTATTTGCACGACGGCTGGCCCTCGATGGCGCCGGTGTGGTCCTGCGGGAACGTCACGCCGTCGTTCTCGTAGGCCTTATAGATGATGCCGCTCTTATGGGTCTTCTGGAAGTGGGTGCGGATGTCCAGGTGCTGGGTGGCCAGGTTGGTGAACCGGTGGGCGGCCGTTTCATAGGACACGGCGAAGGCATCCCGGACGTCCTCCACGGCGATTTCCTTGGCTTGCTTGGCTTTCTGCAGGAAATCCACGGTGGCCTGCTCCGGGAGCATCAGTGCTGCCGCGAAATAGTTGGTAGCGACGCGCTGCATCAGGAAATCCCCGTAGTTGTTGGGGGTCTGGTGGCCCAGGACGTAGTGGCCCAGCGCCTGCAGGAGTACCGACCGGGGGTCGTGGTCCGAGCGCTGGTTCTGCGTCAGGTAAATTCGGTGGTTCTTGAGATCCGTCACGGAACGGGTGGAATGCGGCAGGTCTCCCACATGGTGGAGGGTGAACCCGAGGTGACCGGCAATGTCCGCGATGACGTGATGCGAAAGCGGACCGCTGGTGTGTCCCACCGAGGCCAGGACCTTCTGCGCCTCGGCCTCGTACTCCGGGAAGTAGTTGTTCCGCTCCCGCATCATGGCCCGCAGTTCAGCGTTGGCACGGCGGGCCTCTTCGGGCGTCGCCACCTGCTCATTGAGTTTGCGCTCCAGCTCGTGCTGCAGGCCCACCATGGACTCCAAAACATCCATCGGGAGCCGCGAACTGATGCGGATTTTCGGCAGGTTGAGGGACTCGTAGATGGGGCTGCGCTGGTACCGCTCCAGCTCGATCTCCAGCGCCGCACGCCGGTTTGCCGGCTCCGCCCCGAGCAGCTGGTCAATGGTCACGCCGAGTGCCGTCGCAAGCAGCTGCAGCAGCCCCAGTTTCGGTTCACGCTTACCGTTCTCGATCAGGCTCAGCTGGCTCGGTGCGGTCCCGACGGCGGCACTCAGGTCATCGAGTGTCATGCCGGCCGCTTTGCGCAGGTGCCGCACGCGGCGGCCCAGGCTGATGACGTCCACCTCGGGGGCGCCAGGGGACAACGGCGGCGTGGCGGCTTTGCGGTTCCAGCTTGTAGGGGACATTTCTTGAGCATACGGGAAGAAGTGCACTTCTTTCCATAGTTTTCATCTAGTAACCCAATTGAAAGTGCTGAAAAGTAGATCTCACGGAAAGAAACACCGCACCGGTCCGGGCCGGCCCCCACTGCAAAGGCGCAGGACGGGGTCGGCCCGGACAAACCGGAGCACAAACAAGGAGACAACGATGACTGCAGCATTTGAGCCCACCCAGCAGACGCCCGAAGAGCAGGCCGCGGCACTGGAGCTCGAGTGGGCCGCCAACCCCCGCTGGGCAGGTGTGACCCGTGACTACAAGGCAACGGACGTCGTCCGACTCCGCGGCCGTGTCTCTGAAGAACACACGCTGGCCCGCCGCGGCTCCGAGAAGCTGTGGAAGCAGCTGACCGAAGAGCACAAGGAAGGCAAGTACACCAACGCCCTCGGCGCCCTGACCGGCAACCAGGCCGTGCAGCAGGTCAAGGCCGGCCTCCGCGCCATCTACCTGTCCGGCTGGCAGGTTGCCGCCGACGCCAACAACTCGGGCCACACCTACCCGGACCAGTCGCTGTACCCGGCCAACTCGGTTCCCACCGTGGTCCGCCGCATCAACAACGCCCTTCTCCGCGCCGACCAGATCGAATTCTCCGAGGGCATCCAGACCGTTGAGGACTGGATGGTGCCGATCATTGCCGACGCCGAGGCAGGCTTCGGCGGACCGCTGAACGCCTACGAACTCATGAAATCCATGATCCAGGCCGGCGCCGCTGGCGTTCACTGGGAGGACCAGCTCGCTTCGGAGAAGAAGTGCGGCCACCTCGGCGGCAAGGTGCTGATCCCCACCCAGCAGCACGTCCGCACCCTGAACGCGGCCCGCCTGGCCGCCGACGTCGCCGGCACCCCGTCGGTGGTCATCGCACGCACCGACGCGGAGGCAGCAACCCTGATCACCTCCGACGTCGATCCCCGCGACCAGGAATTCGTACTCCGCGAAGGGGGACAGCCGGTTCGTACGGCGGAGGGCTTCTACAAGGTCCGCAACGGCATCGAACCCTGCATCGCCCGCGCCAAGGCCTACGCCCCGTATTCCGACCTCATCTGGATGGAAACGGGCACCCCGGACCTCGAGCTGGCCCGCAAGTTCGCCGAGGCCGTCAAGGCCGATTTCCCGGACCAGATGCTCTCCTACAACTGCTCGCCCTCGTTCAACTGGCGCAAGCACCTGGACGACGCCACGATCGCCAAGTTCCAGCGTGAACTCGGCGCCATGGGCTTCACGTTCCAGTTCATCACCCTGGCCGGCTTCCACGCCCTGAACTACTCGATGTTCGACCTGGCCCACGGTTACGCCCGTGAAGGCATGAGCGCCTACGTCGAGCTCCAGGAAAAGGAATTCGCCTCCGAGTCCCGCGGCTACACCGCGACCAAGCACCAGCGCGAAGTCGGCACCGGCTACTTCGACGACATCGCAACTGCGCTCAACCCGAACGCATCCACCCTCGCACTGGTCGGATCGACCGAAGAGGGCCAGTTCCACTAACCTTCGCCGCCGAAGGTGAACGGTTCATGCCGCTCACCGAAAGGCACGACGGCGGCGGCACCCATGGTGCCCATGCCATCGGGGCTGGGAAAGGTGATCCGGAAGCGTGCGTAAAAGGGGCCCCGTCCCCGCCCTGGCCGAGCTCTGCGAGGCCAGGGCGGGGACGGGGAATAGCACGCAGAGGATCGCCTTTTTCGGCCCCACACCGCACCCCCGCCGTCGAACATCTGCTTCTCCGAGGAGAGATTGAAATGAACAGCTTCACTGACAACTTCACTATCAACGGGATCACGTTGACCGCGCAGCCGATTTGCCGGCAGGGCGAGGTTCTTACTCCGGATGCTTTGGCGTTTGTTGCCAAGCTGCACCGGGCCACCACGGAACGGCGGCAGGAGCTGCTCCAGGGCCGCCGCAACCGGCGGGCCGAGATCGCCAAGGGGCAGGACCCGCGGTTCCTCCGCGAGACCGAGTCCGTCCGCAATGATCCGAACTGGCGCGTCGCTCCCCCGGCTCCTGGCCTGGAGGACCGCCGCGTGGAGATCACCGGCCCGGTGGACAAGAAGATGACCATCAACGCGCTGAACTCCGGCGCCAAGGTGTGGCTGGCCGACATGGAAGACTCCTCCACACCGTCGTGGCGGAACGTCATCCAGGGCCAGCTGAACCTTACGGACGCACTGGAACGCCAGATCGACTTCACCTCCCCGGAGGGCAAGGACTACAAGCTCCGTCCGGCCGGCGAACTGCCCACCATCGTGGTCCGCCCCCGCGGCTGGCACCTGCCCGAGAAGCACATGCTCATCGACGGCGAACCGATCGCGGGCGGCATCGTGGACTTCGGCCTGTACTTCTTCCACAACGCCCGCCGCCTGCTGGCCCAGGGCAAGGGCCCGTACTTCTACCTGCCGAAGATCGAAAACCACCTCGAAGCACGGTTGTGGAACGATATCTTCATCCTCGCCCAGGACCTCATGGGCATCCCGCAGGGCACCATCCGCGCCACCGTGCTGATCGAGACCATCACCGCCTCCTTCGAGATGGAGGAGATCCTGTACGAACTCCGCGACCACGCCTCGGGCCTGAACGCCGGCCGGTGGGACTACATCTTCTCCCTCATCAAGAACTTCCGCACCCGCGGCCCCCGCTTCGTCCTCCCGGACCGTGTACAGGTGACCATGACGGCCCCCTTCATGCGCGCCTACACCGAGCAGCTGGTACGGGCCTGCCACAAACGCGGCGCCATGGCCATCGGCGGCATGGCCGCCGCCGTCCCCAACCGCAAGGACGAGGCAGCCAACGCCATCGCCTTCGAGAAGGTCCGCGCGGACAAGACCCGCGAAGCCGGCGACGGCTTTGACGGCTCCTGGGTTGCCCACCCGGACCTGGTTCCGGTGTGCCGCGAGGTGTTCGACGGCGTCCTCGGCGACCGGCCGAACCAGCTGGAACGCCTCCGCGAGGACGTCACCCCCGATGACCGTGCGCTGCTGGACATCGCCTCCACCACCGGCACCATCACCGAACAGGGCATACGGAACAACATCGAGGTAGGGATCCGCTACATCGAGTCCTGGCTGCGCGGCAACGGTGCCGTGGCCATCCACAACCTGATGGAGGACGCCGCCACCGCGGAGATCTCCCGCTCGCAGATCTGGCAGTGGATCTACTCCCACGCCATCACGGACCAGGGCGAAATCATCACCCACGACTGGGTGGAGGACATGCTCGACCAGGAATTCACCAAACTCGAACGCTTCGAAGGCGACCGCTTCGCCGACGCCCGCGACATCTTCGAGGAAGTCACCCTGGCCGACGCGTTCCCCACGTTCCTGACCCTCCCCGCCTACGCCCGCTTCCTGCACGAAGCCCGCGACGGTTCCGACGGACCGGTCGAGGACGCGGAGCTGGCCGCCGCCTAGGAATCGCCAGAGTTTCCGTTTGCCGGGCTGCCACGCCGTCCGCAACAGGCACCCCGAAATCCGGGGAGGCGGCCCGGCAACGGAACCACCATTAGGCGCGAACTGGCAGCTAATGACCCGAAAACCTAAGTTTGAGGGCGTTAGCTGCCAGTTCGCGCTTTTTGTGGGGTGAAAGTACGACGACGGCGGGACGCGTCAGCGCGTCTTCGGCACCTTGCGCACGGAGAGCGTCGTGCCCAGGAAGAACGCCGCCACCGAGCCGAGGATCAGCAGCATCGGGTTGGTCCAGGACCCGGAAAGCCCGTGGACATAGCCCAGGAGCGTCGGGGCGGCAGCGCCAACCGAGTACCCCACGCCCTGGACGATGGCGGACATCCGGCCGGCGGACGCCTGGTCGCGGGCCAGCTTGATGATGGCAATGAAAATGAGCGTGATGCCGCCGCCCTGCGCCGCGCCGCCCACCGAGGACCAGAGCCACCACAGCTCCGGGGCCAGCAGCAAGCCAAGGGGAACCGTTAGCCACATCGTGCCCAAGGTGACCGCCACCGCCGTCGTACTGGCAAATCTGGCCACCATCGGCACGCCGAGGCCGCCCACAATGGCGAGGATCTGGAAGAGGGAGGACCCTGCGCCGGCGGCGGAGGGTGCCATGCCCAGTTCGTCGGTCAGAAACGTGGGCAGCCACGCCGTGACGCCGTAGTAGGAGAAGGCCTGCCCCGCAAAGCCCGCCGTCAGCCCGACGGTGACCCAGCGGGATACCGGCCCGCCGGCCGGGCGGGGACCGGCTTTTTCAACGGCCGCCGGGACAAAGGCATTGCGTCCCACGGACATCACCCAGAAAACCGTCGCGGCCACGGCGAAGAGCCCGCTGGCCGCGAGGGACAGCCGCCACCCGGCAAGCTCGGCCAGGGGCGCGGTAACCACGGACGTGAGGAAGGAGCCGATGTTCAGGGCAGCCGTGTAGATGCCCATGGCCGTGCCCTGGCGCCGCGGTGAAAAGTCACGGCGAATGATCAGCGGGACAGCGATGTTGCCGATGGTGATGGCCACGCCGATGATGACCGTTCCGGCCAGCACCAGGGCGCCGTTGCCGGCCGAGCGGACAATAACACCGGCCAGCACCCCGAGCAGGGTAAGCATGATGGCGAACTCGGCGCCGAATTTTCGGCCCGCGAACGAGGCGAGCGGCGCCGCCAGGGAAAAGCACAGCACCGGAATGCCGGTCAGCAAGCCCAGTTCCACGGGCGAGAACCCGAGGTCCTGCTGCATCGGGCCCACCACGGGGGCAACAGCCACGAACGGGCCGCGCATGTTCAGCGCGATGAGTCCGATGCTCGCCAGCAGGATCCAGCCGCGCGGCATCCTGGCAAGGATATTCGCCGTCACGAGGCGGGCTGCGGTTTGGTGCGGGAGCTGGAAATCCGTGTCATCAATTCATTGCTATCACGCCCGCAGCCGCATGACGGGCCTTATCCCGTTGCCTGCAGGGTGGCTTCTATCACGGCGGGAGACAGCACATGCTGCGTGACCATCTGGCTGGCACCAAGGATGGCCGCCTGGTCCCCGGCCATCGAGAGCGCTATGCGCAAGTGTGATGTGGCCAGCGGCAGGGACCGCCGGTAAACGACTTCCCGGACGCCAGCCATCAGGTGCTCACCGGCCTGGCCCAGGCTTCCGCCGATCACAATCACGGACGGGTTGAGCAGGTTGACCACTGTTGCGAGCACGTCCCCAACATCGCGGCCGGCCTGGCGCAGCGCCTGGATCGCCTGGAGGTTGCCCTCGGCGACGAGCCGCAGGACATCCCCGCCCTTTTCGGCAGCCAGTCCCTGGCGGGCCAGTTCCCGCGCCACCGCCGGACCGGACGCCAGTGCTTCAAGGCAGCCGTAGTTGCCACAACGGCAGAGGACTTCATCGCCGCGCGGAACCCGCACATGGCCAAGGTCGCCCGCGGTTCCGTTGGCGCCGCGCTGCAGTTCCCCGCTGCTGATGATGCCCGCACCGATGCCGGTGGCCACCTTGATGAACAGGAAGTTGTCGTGTTCCGGCCAGTACGCCGTGCGTTCGCCGAGGGCCATGATGTTGACGTCGTTGTCCACCAGCACCGGGACCGGCAGCGAGCGCTGGACGTAGCGGACCACGTCGAACCCGTCCCAGCCGGGCATGATGGGCGGCTTCACCGGCATCCCGGTGGCGTGCTCCACGGGGCCGGGCAGCCCGATCCCGATGCCCGCAAGGTCTGAGGGAGTCCGGCCGGCCTCGCTGAGGAGCATCTTGCCTTCCTCAACCACCCGGCCAAGGACGGCTTCCGGACCGTCGGCAACGTCCTGGACGAGGCGGTGCTCGGCGAGGACATTGCCGCCCAGGTCGGTGACGGCAACGATCACGTGCGTGGCGCCGACGTCGACTGCCAGGACAGCGCGGGCGGCCGGATTGAAGGCAAAGCGCGACGGCGGCCGGCCGCCGCTGGAGCTTGCCTCCCCGGCAGGTCCCACCAGCCCGGAAGAGATCAGCGCATCAATGCGAGCGGCAACTGTGGAACGGGCAAGCCCGGTGGTCAGGGCCAGTTCGGCGCGGGTGCGGGCCCTGCCGTCACGGAGGAGCTGGAAGAGATCTCCGGCCCGGGAAAGATTTCCGGCACCGTCGGCAGCAGTGTCGGTTCCGGGCTCGGTTCCGGGCTCTTTTCCAGACGTTGGACTCATGAGTCAGTGATAGCACGAAGCTCTTATGCATGTCACGCCGTCGAAAGATTGTCGATAACTTTTCAACTTTTGCTTGACGATCGACAAAAGTAGTTCTAGCTTGATGTGTGAGCGGTGTCACCTGAGCCTGAGTACGATCCGGGACCGGTGGCCGCCCTCTTACCCCAACGACGAGGAGAGACAGTGTCATACTCGATCCAGCTCTACACGGTCCGTAAGGCCCTTGAAGAGGATCTCGCTGGAACCATCCAGCGCCTGGCTGAAATCGGCTTCACCATGGTTGAGCCCTACCGTTTCGTCGCCAAAGCCGCTGAACTCAAGCAGGCCTTGGCAGAGAACAATCTCACGGCCCCGTCCGGCCATGCCCCATTGCTCAGCGATGACCAGGACGCCATCTTCGCCGCCGCACAGCAGCTGGGGATCGGCACCGTCATTGACCCGCACGTTCCGATCGAGCGCTGGAACACGATCGAAGACATCAAGGAAACCGCCAAGCAGCTCAACGCAGCCGCCGCCAAGGGCGTTGGCTACGGAGTCCGCGTCGGATACCACAACCACTGGTGGGAAGTGGAGTCCGTGATCGACGGCAAGACCGCGATCGAACACCTCGCCGACAACCTGGCCCCGGAAGTTGTCCTGGAACTCGACACCTACTGGGCTGCAGTGGGCGGCCAGAACCCGGCCGATCTGCTCGCCCGCCTGGGCGACCGGGTCAAGTTCATTCACATCAAGGACGGTCCCGTCACCTCCGATCCGTCCAGCCAACTCGCCGTCGGCGACGGCAAGATGCCGATCTGGGACGTGCTGGACGCTGCCCGCTCGCTCGAAGCCGCCGTCGTGGAACTCGATGATTTCCAAGGCGACATGTTCGACGCCGTACGGGACAGCTACAACTACCTCAGCGCCGGGAAGGTCTCCGCATGAGCCACGCAGCAGGAACCGCCTTTGGCCCCCTGGGCTCAGGCCCGGTCGGCGTCGGCATCATCGGCGCAGGGGTGATCAGCAGGCAGTACCTGGACAACCTCACCAGTTTCCCGGATGTCCGGGTCATAGCGATCGGGGACCTGTTCGAGGAGGCCGCGGCTACACGGGCCGCCGAATACGGGATTCCAAACCACGGCGGCATCGACGCGGTCCTGGGCAACCCCGACGTCGAGATTGTCATCAACCTGACGATCCCGGCAGCGCATGTCGAGGTGGCCACCCAGGCAGTGAACGCCGGCAAGCATGTCTGGAGTGAAAAGCCGTTCTCCTTGGACCGGGAAAGCGGTCTGGGACTGCTCAAGGTCGCTGACGCCGCCGGCGTCCGGCTGGGCTGCGCCCCGGATACGTTCCTCGGCGCCGGCCTGCAGACGGCCCGACGGATGATCGAGCGCGGCGACATCGGCACCCCGCTGACCGCCTTGACCCTGATGCAGTCCCCCGGCCCGGAATCCTGGCACCCCAACCCCGCCTTCCTGTTCCAGGACGGGGCCGGACCCCTGTTCGACATCGGCCCGTATTACCTGACCACCCTCGTCCAGACCTTCGGCAGCATCCGCCGGGTGGCCGCATTCGGTTCGAAGTCCCGGGAAACCCGTGTGATCGGCTCCGGGCCCAAGGCCGGCGAGGTATTCGACGTGACGGTCCCGACGCATGTCAGCTCCATCCTGGAATTCGAGGATGGCGAATCGGCCCAGAGCATCTTCAGCTTCGATTCACCGCTCAAGCGCGCAGGGTTTGTCGAGATCACCGGCTCCGACGCGACGATTGCGTTGCCGGATCCGAACAACTTCGACGGCGACGTCCGGATCTGCGCGATCGGCTCCGACGACTGGACCGCAGTCCCGTCCGTCGGCTCCACGGCCAGCCGCGGCGCCGGGGTGCTGGAAATGGCCCGCGCCATCCGCGAGGGCCGGCCTCACCGGGCACAGGGTGAGCTGGCTTTCCACATCCTCGACACCATGGCCTCGATCTCGGAGTCCATCGACAACCGCGCCTTTGTTGATGTCGAAAGTTCCGCCGCCAAGGTCCCGGCCCTGCCCGAGGACTGGGACCCGACGGCTGCAACCCTCCCTGCCTAGCCCCACCCCGCATCAGCCCCAGCTCGACGACGAGAAACCGGAGCACCATGAAAAATCCCCTGAAAGTCCTGTCGGCGTTTGCCGCAACGGCTGCCATGGCACTCAGCCTGAGCGCCTGCGGCGGCGGCAGCAGCCAAGCATCCAGCGACACCATCACCTACTGGGCCTCTGACCAAGGCAACAGCCTGGATGACACGGCAGCCAAGCTGAAGCCGTCCCTGGACCGTTTCACCGAGAAGACCGGCGTCAAGGTCCAGCTGGAAGTCATCAGCTGGACTGATCTCTACAACCGCATCCTCACGGCAGTCACCAGCGGCGACGGCCCCGATGTCCTGAATATCGGCAACACCTGGGCCGTAACGCTTCAGGAGACGGGTGCTTTTGAGCCCGTCGAGGGCGAACTGCTGGAAGCGGTTGGCGGCAAGGACCGCTTCCTGAAGACCAGCTGGTCAACCGGTGGCGCCGAAGGCAAGACCCCGACATCGGTGCCGCTGTACGGCCTGGCGTACAACATGTACTACAACACCAAAATGTTCAAGGAAGCCGGCATAGCGAAAGCGCCCACCACCTGGGACGAGTTTGTGGCCGATGCCAAGAAGCTGACCAAGGACACCAACGGTGACGGCAAACCGGATCAGTGGGGCTTCACGGCCGCCGGAGCATCCGTGTCCGCCAACTCGCACCAGGCCTTCGTCCGGGGACTCCAGAACGGCGGCACTCTCTTCGATGCGGAAGGAAAGCCGACCTTTGACAGCGATCCCCAGGTCGAGGGTGTCAAGCAGTTCGTGGACCTGATGGCAACGCAAAAGGTGATGTCGCCGTCGGACGCCGAGCTCAGCCAGGGAAGCCAGAAAGTGGACAACCTTATCAACGGCAAGGCTGCCATGATGTTCGATCAGAGCCCGCTGAAGAACTTCGCCGCCCGCGACTTCAAGGACTGGGGTGTGGCCCCGATCCCCATGATGACGGCCGGCGCCACCGGTGATGCCGGCACCCAGAGCCACGTCGCCGGGATCAACCTGAGCGTCTTCAAGAACAGCGACAACAAGGCAAATGCCATCAAGCTGGCGGCTTTCCTGACCAGTGACGAAGAGCAGATCGCGCTTAACAAGGCGTACTCCTCGCTGCCCGTGGTGACCACCGCTTCGAGCGACGCGGCATTCCAGACCGAGGAGGTCAAGGCAAAGAACGATGCCCTGGCGAACCACTCGCTGCCCATGCCGCTGATCGCCAAAGAGGGCCAGATGGAGACCCTCACCGGCACGGCAATCAAAAACCTCTTTGCCAAGGCAGCCACCGGGACTGTCTCCGAAGATGACATCCGGGCGGCCCTCAAGGACGCCAACAACCAGATGGCCGCGGCCCAGTAACCAGGCCCTGCGAGTGGGGGTACCGCTGAACCGCGGTGCCCCCGCTCCGGCAAAGGAGTTTCCATGTCCCATTCAGCATTGGACAGCGGCCCCGCCGCTGCAGGCAGCGCACCTGCCGTTGACCCTGAGCCTGGCCAACCGAAGGCCGCCATCGCACCGCCAATACGCAAGCGGCGCCGCTCATTCCTCCCCTATGGCCTGATCCTCCCGGCCGCGATCCTCGAACTCCTGATCCATATCGGCCCTATGCTCCTGGGCATCTGGATCGCCTTCATCTCCCTGAACCAGCTCAATCTCACCAACTGGCTCAACGCCCCCTTCGTGGGCCTGCAAAACTTCGTCAACGGACTCAACCCCGAAAGCACCATCGGACAGGCGTTCTTCAGCACAGTGGGCCGGACCCTGGTCTACACCATCCTGGTGGTTGGTTTCTCCTGGGTGCTGGGCATGGCAGGAGCAGTGTTCCTTTCGTCCAACTTCAAGGGCCGCGCGCTCCTGCGCACGTTCTTCCTGGTCCCTTATGCACTCCCGGCCTACGTCGGAACCATCGCGTGGGCCTTCATGTTCAATCAGCGGGACGGCGCCGTGAACCAGATCCTGGTGGACACCTTCCATCTTTTCGGTGACGAGCGGCCCTTCTGGTTGCTGGGCGAGAACTCGTTTGGCGCCATGATCGTAGTGAACGTCTGGCAGCTGTGGCCCTTCGCGTTCCTCATGCTGATGGCGGCCCTCCAAAATGTCCCCACCGATGTCTACGAAGCAGCGGCCATCGACGGCGCTTCATTGTGGCAGCAGTTCCGCACCATCACGTTGCCCATGGTCCGGCCGGCCAACGGTGTGCTGCTGATGGTGATGTCACTCTGGACCTTCAACCAGTTCAATATTCCCTTTGTGCTCTTCGGTGCCTCGTCTCCGAAAGAAGCCACCCTCATTTCTCCGCTGATCTACCAGAACTCATTCGGCAGCTGGAACTTCGGCCTGGGCGGCGCCATGAGCGTCCTGCTGCTCATCGCCCTGTTCATTGCCTCCGTTTTCTACATCCGCATGGTGCTGCCCAAGGGGGCCGACAATGATTGAGACCCGCAACTTCCGAATCCTGAGGAACGTGGTCCTGACCATCCTGTCCCTCTGGGTGGCCATCCCCCTCTATGTGGTGGTGTCCACGTCGCTGAAACCGCTCAAGGACGTCTCCGGGCTGTTCCAGTGGATCCCGCGTGAAATCACTGCCTCCCCGTACCTGGACATCTGGACCACGGTGCCGCTGGCCAAGTATTTCCAGAACAGCCTCATCATCACCATCTGCGCCACGGCCTGTTCCGTAACGGTCGCTGTCCTGGCCGCCTACGCCATCGCCCGGCTGCAGTTCAAGGGGAAGCGGGCCTTCAGCCTGACGGTCCTGTCCACGCAGATGTTCCCCGGCATCCTGTTCCTCCTGCCGCTCTACCTGATCTTCACCCAGATCCGGAACATGACGGGATTGCAGCTGCAGGGGTCCTATCTTGGGCTCATCATCACCTATATGACCTTCACGTTGCCCTTCGCAATCTGGATGCTCAGCGGGTACTTCGCGTCCATCCCGAAGGAGCTGGAAGAGGCTTCGATGATCGACGGCACCGGCCGGATGGGCGCCCTCTTCCGGGTCATCCTCCCGGTAGCCAAGCCGGGCATTATTGCGGTGGCGGTGTACTCCTTCATCTCAGCCTGGGGAGAGGTGCTGTTCGCCTCCGTCCTGACGAACGAGGCCACCAAGACCCTCTCCCTGGGCCTCAAGGCCTATGCCAGCGAATCCGATGTGTTCTGGAACCAACTCATGGCCGCTTCCGTGGTGGTCAGCCTGCCCGTCCTGATCGGCTTCATCCTGGTCCAGAAACACCTAGTCGCAGGCTTGTCCGCCGGCGCGGTCAAATAGGCCCAGAAGTAAACCAACCACCACCGTTACCCGGGCCAGCCGAGCAAGCGCCGTTCGCGGCCAGCCACCTTAGTTGAGGAGCATCATCATGAAGACGGCGCACACGCCACCGCTGTCGGAGGACAGCACCACCTTCGGCACCACCCCGGACAACTCTCCCCTGGGCGTGGCGATGATCGGCTATGCGTTCATGGGCAAGGCCCACTCGAACGCCTGGCGGAATGTCGCGTCCTACTTCGACGTTCCGGCCTTCGAGCAGAAAGTGCTCGTGGGCCGGGACGCCGGGCAGGTCGCTGCGGCCGCGAATAAGTACGGCTGGGCGGAGTCCGCGACGGACTGGCGCTCGGTCCTGGACCGGGACGACATCCATATCGTGGATATCTGCGCCCCGGGCTGGATGCACGCCGAGATCGCCATCGCCGCCCTCGAAGCCGGCAAGCACGTCCTCGTGGAAAAGCCTTTGGCCAATACGCTGGCCGAGGCCGAGGCCATGACCGACGCCGCCGCGGCGGCCCGCGCCAGGGGCGTGCAGTCCATGATCGGCTTCAACTACCGCCGCGTGCCGGCCCTGGCCCTCGCGAAGGAGCTCATCGCCGAAGGCCGGCTCGGGACGGTGCGGCACGTCCGGGCCGCCTACCTGCAGGACTGGCTCTCCGACGCCGAGTCCCCCATGACCTGGCGCCTTCGCAAGGAAACCGCCGGATCCGGCGCGCTGGGCGACATCGCCTCCCACGCCATCGACCAGGTCCTCTACCTCCTGGACGGCACGGTCACCGAAGTCACGGGCCGGCTGCACACCTTCGTGGACCGCCGCCCCGGCCCGAACGGTCCGGAAGAAGTCACGGTCGACGACGCCGCCTGGGCCACGCTGACGCTCGCCTCCGGGGCCGTCGCCTCCGTGGAAGTATCCCGAGTGGCAACTGGCCAGAAGAACTCCCTCAAGTTGGAAATCTACGGCGACAAGGGCACCATCCTGTTCGACCTTGAGGCGTTGAACGAACTCGGTTTCCTGGACGCCACCGCCCCCGTGCGGGAGCAGGGCTTCCGGAGGATCCTGGTCAACGAACCCGAGCACCCCTACATGGCGGCCTGGTGGCCGCAGGGCCACGTCATCGGCTGGGAGCACACTTTCACGCACCAGATCCGTGACTTCCTGACGGCCATCAGCGCCGGGGAGGCACCGTCGCCGTCGTTCGAGGAAGGCCTCAACGTCCAGCACATCCTGTCCGCCGTCGAGGAATCAGCGGCCGCCAAAAGCTCACTTATCCAACTGAATACTTCCACCAGCACCGCCACCAAAGGAGCCTGACATGTCCCGCCCGTACACCCTGTTCACCGGCCAGTGGGCCGACCTCCCCTTCGAGGAAGTCGCGCGCCTGGCCTCCGGCTGGGGCTACGACGGCCTCGAGATCGCCGTCTCCGGGGACCACCTGGACGCCTGGCGCTGGGACGAACCAGGCTACGTCGAATCAAAGCTCGCCGTCCTGGAGAAGTACAACCTGAAGGTCTGGGCCATCTCCAACCACCTCAAGGGCCAGGCCGTCTGCGACGATCCCATCGACTTCCGCCACGAAGCCATCGTCGGCTCACGCGTTTGGGGCGACGGCGACCCCGAAGGCGTCCGCACCCGCGCCGCCGAGGAAATGAAGCACACCGCCCGGCTCGCCAAAGCCCTCGGCGTGGACACCGTCGTCGGATTCACCGGCTCCTCCATCTGGCAGTACGTCGCGATGTTCCCGCCCGTCCCGGAAAAGGTCATCGAGGCCGGCTACCAGGACTTCGCGGACCGCTGGAACCCCATCCTGGACGTCTTCGACGAATGCGGCGTCCGCTTCGCCCACGAAGTCCACCCCTCCGAGATCGCCTACGACTACTGGACCACCGTCCGCACCCTCGAAGCGATCGGACACCGCGAAGCGTTCGGCCTGAACTGGGACCCCTCCCACTTCATGTGGCAGGGCATCGACCCCGTCTCCTTCATCTGGGACTTCAAGGACCGGATCTACCACGTGGACTGCAAGGACACCAAGCTCCGCCCCACCGGCCGGAACACCGTCCTCGGCTCGCACCTGCCCTGGGGCGACCCCCGGCGGGGCTGGGACTTCGTCTCCGCAGGCCGCGGCGACGTCCCCTGGGAATCCTCCTTCCGTGCCCTCACAGCGATCGGCTACACCGGCCCCATCTCCGTGGAATGGGAAGATGCCGGCATGGACCGCCTCCACGGCGCCCCCGAAGCCCTCGCAGCGCTGAAAAAGTTCGACTTCCCCGCCTCCCAAACCAGCTTCGACGCCGCCTTCAGCAGCAAGGACTAGGCAGAAATGATCCGCACCCTCCAGCCCGGCCAGCGCTGCGAGGTCTGGATTGCGTCCGTCACCGGAGAGTCCCAGCTCGTGTACACGACGGATGATGTCCTCCTCGAGGCACCGAACTGGACCCTTGACGGTTCGTCGCTCGTCCTCAACGGGGACGGGAAGCTGTGGACGCTGGACGTGTCCGAGGGCGAGCCCACGGAAGTCCCGCTCAGCGGCATCCCCGACCTCAACAACGATCACGTCCTGGCACCCGACGGCACCGGCATCTTCCTGTCGGCGAATGACGGCCACATCTACCGTGCTTTGTTGGACGGCGGACCGGCCCAGCGCATCACCGGCGACGACGGAGGTTTCCACTTCCTCCACGGCGTCAGCCCGGACGGATCCCAGCTGGCGTACGTGGGCATCGAGGCGGGCGACTTCACGCAGCCCGGTCGCCTGATGACCATAGCGTCCGACGGCGGCGCTACCGCCGCCGTTGACGTCGGCGCGGGACACTGCGACGGGCCCGAATATTCGCCCGATGGGAAATGGCTCTACTTGAACACGGAGTCCTTTACGTCGACACCCGGCCACGCCCAGCTCGCCCGTATCCAAGTGGACGGAGGAGGCTTCGAGCGGCTCCTCGAATCCGACACCGTCGACTGGTTCCCGCACCTGTCCCCCGACGGGCAGCTGGCCACCTGCATCCGGTTCCCCAGCGGCACGGTGGGCCACCCCGCGGACCTGCCGGTCGGCGTCGTGCTTGTCTCGACCGATGACTGGACAACGCCACTGCACACATGGCCACTGTTCGGCGGCCAAGGTACGCTCAACGTCAACAGCTGGTCGCCCGATTCCACCCGGTTCGCGTACGTCGCGTACCCCCTCAGCGATTCCGAAACTACAAAGGACTAAGTACGTGACCACCCCCAACACTGGCACCTCTGACGGCAGCGTCCGCTGGGGAATCCTCGGCACCGGCTTCATCGCAGGGCTCCAAACGCAGGACCTGAACGAGAACGGATTCACGGTGCAGGCCGTGGGTTCGCGCACCCTGGAATCGAGCAAGGCGTTCGGCGACAGGTTCGGCATTCCCACCGCGCATGACAGCTATGAAGCACTGGTTGCCGACCCCGACGTGGACGTCATTTACATTGCCACGCCTCATCCGTTCCACCATGCGAATGCGCTGCTGGCCCTGAACGCCGGAAAGCACGTCCTGGTGGAGAAGGCATTCACCATCAACGCCCGCGAAGCGCAGGAGATTGTTGAGCTGGCCGAGTCCAAGGGCCTTGTAGCGCTGGAGGCCATGTGGACGCGGTTCCTCCCGCACATGGTCCGTCTTCGCGAGATCATCCAGGAAGGCACCATCGGCGAGGTCCGGAAGGTGGTCGCCAGCCACAACCAGAGCCTTCCCAAGGACCCTGCCCACCGGCTGAACGACCCCGCGTTGGGCGGTGGGGCGCTGCTGGACCTCGGCATCTACCCGATCTCTTTTGCCTTTGACGTCCTGGGCACCCCGGAGCGTATCCAGGCGAGCGCCACGATGACGGCGACACGCGTGGACGGCCAGACGGCGGCGATCTTTGACTATGCCGGCGGTGAGCAGGCCCTGGTGGACTGTGAGATGGACGCTGCAGGAGCGAATCGGGCCGTCATCATCGGAACGGAGGGGTGGATCGACATCGAATCCGTTTGGTACAACCCTGTGCCCTTTACCGTTTACGGCGTCGATGGCGATGTTGTGGAGCGCTTTGATCAGCCGGTGAACAGCCGGGGGATGCAGTTCCAGGCCGCCGAGCTGGAGCGCCTGATCCGGGCTGGAGCCACGTCCGGGACCATCCTGCCGCCGGGCGAGAGCGTGGCCATTATGGCCGCCATGGATGAGATCCGCCGACAGATCGGCCTCAGCTACGAAGCTGACACGGTAGTTGGCACGAAATGACTGATTCTGCCCGCCTCGCTGAACTGAAGCAGCACGAGGAAGAGCTTGTTTTCGCGAGCTTCGACCATCACGATGCCTGGCGGCTCGGCTCGCTGATCGCCAACCGAGCAATCACCGAGGGCCATGCTGTTGCCATTGATATCCGCCGGCACAACATCGTGCTCTTCCGCTGTGTCCTGCCCGGAGCCACGGCCGACCAGGAGGAATGGATCCGCCGCAAGTCGGCCGCCGCCCTGCGCTTTGAGCACAGCACGGCGCTGCTCACCGAGCAGTTCACGGACTACGACCCCACCCAGGGCGGCTGGCTCGCGCCGGAGGACTACACGCTGGCCGGAGGGTCTTTCCCTATCCGTGTCCGAGGCACTGGCGTCGTCGCCGCAGTGACGGCATCCGGGCTGTCCTCCGAAGACGACCATCAACTGGTGGTCGACAGCATCAGGGCGTACCTGAAGGAAGCCGCGGACTAGAGTTTTAGGCATGACGCACACCATCCGGAAAGCAACCGCGGACGACGCCGGACGGCTGGCCGGGCTTGCCGCCGTCACCTTTCCGCTCGCCTGCCCGCCGGACTCCTCCCCTGCCGATATCGCGGCGCACCTGGCCGCGACGCTCAGCGAAGCGAACTTCCGAAGTTACTTGGCGGACCCCGGCATCACGGTCCTGGTGATCGATTCCGACGGCGACCTCCGCGGCTACAGCATGCTCGTGGACCGTCCGGCCGGGGATCCGGACGTTGCCGCCGCACTGACCGCCCTTCCGGCCACCGAGCTCAGCAAATGCTACGTCCACCCCGACCACCACGGGCAGGGTACCGCGGCTGAGCTGATGCACGCCAGCCTCGGCGAGGCCGCCGCCGCGGGTGCCCGCGGAATGTGGCTGGGAGTCAACAGACAGAACGCCAAGGCCATCCGCTTTTATGAGAAATCAGGCTTCCGGAAGGTCGGCACCAAGTCGTTCACCCTGGGAACCACGGTGGAGCACGACTTCGTGATGGAGCAGGCACTCCCCCGCCCCGAAGCGCGAACGGACACTTAAGCCCCCCCAGCGAAGCCCCCCAGCGCGAAGCGCGAACTGGCAGCAAATGCCCGCAAATCCGCGTTTTGAGGGCGTTAGCTGCCAGTTCGCGCTCCCGGCAGTGACCAAAGCGACATGCCGCCGGGGAATGGATGCAGCGGGAACCCGGTTGTTGGCAGCATGAAGATTGAGATCTGGTCCGATGTCGCGTGCCCCTGGTGCTACATCGGCAAGCGCCGTTTCGAAGCAGCCCTGGCCGAATTCCCGCACCGCGATTCCGTGGAGGTGCAGTGGCGCAGCCACCAGCTGGACCCGACCCTGCCCGAGCACTACGACGGCACCGAACTGGAGTACCTCAGCACCCGGAAGGGCATGGCGCCGGCGCAGGTCTCGCAGATGTTCGAACATGTGGCTGAACAAGCCAAGGGTGAGGGGCTCAACTACCGGTTCGACGCCGTCGTGGTTGCCAACAGCTTCACCGCCCACCGGCTGATCCACCTGGCCGCCGCCCACGGCAAGCAGGATGCCGCCAAGGAACGCCTGCTCAGCGACCACTTTGAGCACGGCAGGGACGTCGGCAACCGGGAGTACCTCACATCCCTGGGCCTGGACCTGGGGATCGACGCCGCGGAGCTGGATGAACTGTTCACCACGGACAAGTACGCCGACGACGTCCGGTTCGATTTCGAGGAGGGCCGCGCCCTGGGGATCAGCGGCGTGCCGTTCTTCGTGATCGACCGGAAGTTTGGACTCTCCGGCGCCCAGCCGTCGGCGATGTTCAGCCAGGCACTCAACCAGGCATGGCAGGAGAAACAGCCCCTCGTGATGGCCGGCACCGGCAGCGACGGCGGCGCCGAAGCGTGCGGCCCCGACGGCTGCGCCGTCTGACTCCGGCCCGGTTGCCGTGGTTTGCTGACAGATCACTGTAAAGTGTCTGTATGCCTAGGATTTCGGCCGCCACGAACGCTGCCCAACGAGCCGAGACCCAACGCCGCATCCTGACCGGGTTCGGCGAGCTCCTCTTCACCCACGGCCTGCCCGGGCTCACCATGACCGATGTTGCCCGCCATGCAGGCATCGGACGCACCGCTGTGTACAACTACTACGCGGACATCGAAGAGCTGCTCATCGCATACGCCCTGGACGAAACCGAACGCTTCCTCTACGGCCTCCGGGAGTCCCTGCAGTCCCTGGAGAACCCGGTGGCGCGCCTGGCCCTGTATGTCCGCGCCCAGGTGGAGGACCTGAGCCGCCGCCACCTTCCGCCGGGCCCGGCGATGGCCGCTGTGCTTTCGCCGGCGTCCTTCTCGAAGCTGGCCGACCATGTGGGCGAGCTGAGCCTGCTTCTCCAGGACATCCTTCGCGACGCGATGGCGCAGGGCTATCTCCCGGCGGCGGACATCGTGCAGCTGGCGCAGCTCATCCACGGCACCCTGTCCTCCAGCGCGGCGCGCGGGGACGGCAGTCCGGAAGCAGTGCTCCGCACTGTTCGGTTCATCCAGCTGGGCGCGGGGGCACGGTTCGACGGCGGCGGCCTTCCCGTGCGGTTCAGCCAGCCATAGTCCCTTACCCGGCTTTGGGGATCACCGGCCACTTGGCGCTGTCCACGATCCGGCGGCTCTCGCGCGGGCAGCCAAGCTTGCCGGGCGTCTGGTCCACCAACTCGGGCCCTGTCAGCTCCTTGAAATCACCCGAAAGGATCACGTCCACGCTGCCGTCGGAACGGCCGTCCTGGAAGTAATCCGATTCCGGCAGGTTGCGCTGGACGCTGAAAGCGGCCGACTGGCCGGCGGCCCCGGAAACCACTGCAGCCACGCCCCGGTAGCCGGACTGGGTGTTGCCCACGTCGGCCACCGCGAATTTCCTGGCCAGGAACTCATCGGCCACGGAACGGGCCAGGCCCGGCCGGTTGGTGGCGTTGTAGACATTCAGGCTGACTTTGTCGTTCGGCGTGTAGTCAAAAGTCGCCGTGGGGCACGCCGACACCGACGATCGGCTGCTCTCCGCCGTCGGGATCTTGATCTGCCCGTTCATGATGGCCAACGCAACGATAATGGCGGCGATGATCAACCCCACCAGCAGCACCAGCACCATGCCGTGCAGGATTCGGCGGCGCAACCGGACGGGGTTGTCCCCGGCGTCTTCCGGCTCAACGAATGTGGCTCTGAGTTCCCTTCCGGAAACCACGCGGTGCCCGTGCAGGACGGTGATGTCCTTGGGTTTCTTAGCCATCTATCACCAGCACACGGGCGTGGATGGCGGTGCGCTGGTGCAGTGCGGTCCGGACAGCACGGTGCAGCCCGTCCTCGAGGTACAGGGTTCCCCGGTATTGCACAACGTGGGGAAAGAGATCGCCGAAGAACGTGGAATCCTCGGCGAGGAGAGCCTCGAGGTCGAGCGTGCGCTTGGTGGTCACCAGCTCATCGAGCCGGACAGGACGCGGCGGAAGCGCGGCCCACTCCTTGGGGGTGTTGTAACCATGGTCGGGGTAAGGGCGTCCCTCGCCCACAGCTTTGAATATCACCCTGCAAGCCTATGGAACTTGCCCGTCCAAGGGAACGAATGACCCAGTGCTGCGCCAAGGTTGTAGCCAAATGGTGACCATTGGCTGCCGGCGACGCAGCAAGGCAACATTCAGCGCCGTGCCGCCCCGGACTGCCAGAATGGAGCTATGACTGCACCCGAGAACCCAGCTGCCGCATCGCCGTCGGCTCCTCCCCTTGCCCTCCTGCTCGACGTCGACGGCCCGGTGGCCAGCCCCGTCACCCGCGATGTTAAGCCGGAGATCATTGCGGACATGGTGGCCCTGGCCACGGCTGGGATTCCCGTCATCTTCAACACCGGCCGTTCGGACGCATTCATCCGGGAACAGGTGATGGAGCCGATGATCGCGGCCGGCATGCCCGCCGGAACAGTCATCCACGCCATCTGCGAAAAAGGCGCCGTCTGGTTCAGCTACACGGCTGCCGGGCCCGGCCCCGTGCACGTAGATCACGAGCTGGCCGTCCCCCGCTCCTACGGCGACGACGTCCGCCGGCTGGTCTCGGAGGACTACGCAAAACACATGTTCTACGACGAAACCAAGCGGGCCATGGTGTCGGTGGAACAGCACATCGACGTGCCGAGCCAGGACTACCTCGACGAACAGAAACTGTTCGACACCGACGCCATGGAGCTGATGGCCCGCCACGGACTGGGTGTGGTCCGGCTGGACCACCATGCTCCCGATTCCGACGACCAGATCGATTACCGGGTGGATCCGACCATCATTTCCACGGACATCGAGTCCGTGCGCCTCGGCAAGGACCTGGGTGCCAGCCGTGCCGTGGAGCTGCTCGCGGCGCAGGGCATCCGGCCGCTTGCCTGGCGGACGGTGGGCGATTCACGCACGGACTACGCCATGGCTGACTGGCTGCACCACAACGATCACGAGGTGAAGCATGTGGACGTCCGGCCTGCCGACGGAGTGCCCGTCAAGCCGTATGCGGTCCTGACGGCGGCCGACTTGGGGCTCGCCGAAGACGTGATTCACGACGACGCCGGCGGCGCGTTCCTGCACAGCTGGCGGGATGCCCTGGCCGGCTAGCCACGGCGTCCCCGTCGGTGTCGCGCCCGGTACGGAGGCCGGCATCCGGGATTAGTCCAGTTTTTTTACGCGGGTTATCATGCAAATAGGACCCCTATAGACGACAGCTCGGAGAAACACCATTACAGACGCACTGGTTCAGGATGAGATCTACTACGGAGGTCAGCCTTCCGACGACGGCGGGAGCCACCCCGAGGTAACGTCGCCGGCCGCTGTTGCACGGCTGAAGAATCGCCCCGACGTGGTCCGCCACCGGGGGCGTTATGCGCTGATCAATTCCACCCGTACGCCGTACCAGGCCATGGTGGAGGACCTGCTGTTCATCCGCAATGTCCTCGCCAATGCGGGCCTGGACTATCTCCTGGTCCGCGGCAACAACCACCGGCCCGTTATTGCGCTGGACTGGAAGGACCGGAAGAAGCTCCGGGCCGCGCTGGTGGAGGCGTGCCGCAACGAGCCCGTTTACTCCATGACCGTGGACGCCAAGAAGAAGTCCTCCGTACTGGTTGCCGACGGCGAGCTCTCCATCAACCGCAACGCCCGCATCTTCCGGCTCTACCGTCCGCGGGTGGAACCCGACGGCGGTTTCGAGTTTGGTTCGTCCGCCGGCGTGCAGATCGAGCTGTGGAGCTTCGAAGGCAACCAGCTGATCCTGCCGATCGAAAATTCCCTTACCCGCCGGACCATGCTCACCACCGACGCCGTGCGCGGCACCGTGGAACGCTACGGCCACACCTGGCCCACCATCGAGAACATGTTCGCGGACCACGCCAGCGACATCAGCTTCGACATTGACATGGTTTTTTCGTGGGTTGACGGCAGCTCCCCGGAATACATCGCGGCGCGGCGTGCCCGGATGGCCGGTGTGGTGGTGGGCGAGGGCGATGACCATGAGGCCCGCTTCCGCCAGATCGACGAACTGAAGTACGCCCTGCGCTCGGTGTACATGTTCGCTCCGTGGGTGCGGCGCATCTTCATCGCCACGGACTCCCCGGCGCCCGCCTGGCTGGCTGACCACCCCACCGTGACCATTGTGCGCAGTGAGGAGTTCTTCGCGGACCCGTCGGTGCTGCCCACGCACAATTCGCAGGCCGTGGAGTGCCAGCTGCACCACATCGAGGGACTCTCGGAGCACTTCCTGTACTCGAACGACGATATGTTCTTCGGCCGCGCGGTTGGACCGGACATGTTCTTCACCCCGGGCGGCGTCACCAAGTTCATTGAGGCGGAAACCCGCATCGGCCTGGGTGACAACGACGCCGAACGCAGCGGGTTCGAGAATGCGGCCCGGGTCAACCGGAAGCTGCTGTGGGACCGGTTCGGCCGGATCACCACCCGCCACCTGGAGCACACCGCCGCCCCCTTGCGGCGCAGCGTAGCGGCCACTATGGAGGAGGAATTCCCGCAGGAATTCGCCAAGACCGCAGCCAGCAGGTTCCGTGCGGCGGACAACATCTCCGTGACAAATTCCTTCTACCACTACTACGCCCTGCTGACCGGGCGGGCGGTGACCCAGACAGCGGCGAAGGTGAGGTACGTGGACACCACCGCCCGCGCCGGCCTCAATTACCTGCCGAAGCTCCTGTCCAAGCGCAACATGGATTTCTTCTGCCTGAACGACGGCAGCTTCCCCGAAGTGGAAGCGGAGGAACGCGCCAGCCTGGTCACGGAATTCCTCGAAAAGTACTACCCGATCAAGGCGCCCTGGGAAAAGTAGGGCTACCCAGCCTCAGTTGCCCACTCGGATCATGGGGATGCTGTGTGTGGGCGGGTGCCCTTGCGTTTTGGCCTTCCGCGGAATCCGGATGCCGGCCGCTGCCAGCCGCCGCTGGGTTTCGGCCGCCGTTACGACCTCGCCCACTGCTGCTGCGCTGCCGACGGGAACAACGGAATGTACGATCGTGTGCTCGTAAACGTGCACGAGGTTGAAGGCCTGGCCTCCGTCGCGGGGCCGGGTGCCGCCCACGGGTACGTTCAGGTCCTGGGTGTAGCAGGTGGCGGAGGCCACCGATACGGGGATGCCGGCGAAGCTGGCTGTGGTGGAGTAATGCAGGTGTCCGGCCAGGATGGTGCGGACATCCGAGTTACGCACTACCGCTGCCAGGGCCGCCTGGCCGCGTAGCTCCACGAGGACAGCCAAATCCAGCACGGAGGGAACCGGAGGATGGTGCAGCGCCAGGATGGTGCCGTCCGGCGCGGGCGTCTCCAGTTCCGCGGCGAGCCATGCCAACTGCGCCTCGCTGAGCTCACCGTGGTGAAATCCCGGCACCGAGGTGTCTAGTGTGATCACCCGCAGGCCGTTGATGAAGTAGCTGTGGTCCACCGGCGAGTCGTTTCCGGTCTGGTCGAGCAGCCCGGTGCGGAAGTTTTCACGGTCGTCGTGGTTTCCCATGGCCCAGATGACCTGGGCGTTCATCGCCTTGCAGGCTGGCTCCACGATGGCCCGCAGCTTCGCGTATGCCTCGGGTTCACCCTGGTCCGCCAGGTCGCCGGTGAATATCACGGCTTCCGGGCGCGCCCCTGAGGCTTTGACTTCCTCAAACAGTTGTTTCAGGCGGGATTCGCTGTCCACTGCGCCATAAAGATGATCCGGACCTCCCAACAGGTGGGGGTCGCTCAGGTGGAGTAGAAAATGACGTGGCCGGGGGTGTTCGGCCTCGATGAGCTCCATTACTGCCTTCGTGGTTGGTTGGAAGCGGCGCCTCCAGTGTCCCTCTCAGTAATGTCTATCCAATCAGACATTCGGCCAACAATGTGCAAACTCCAGTACGCATGTTGGAAAATTCGGTAATAACGAGTAGTCCGGCGGACACCTACCCGCCTCAGTATGTGTCCGCCGGCGCGTGGCTACTCAGGTACCTGGCGGCTAGCTCAGGTAGCCGTTCGGATTCAGCACATATTTCGTGGCGGCACCGGCGTCGAATTCGGCGTAGCCCTTGGGCGCGTCCTCCAGGCTGATCGCCCTGGCATTAACGTTCTTAGCGATGTGCACCTTGTCGTGGAGGATCGCCATCATCAGCTGGCGGTTGTACTTCATGACCGGACACTGACCGGTGGTGAAGCCCAGCGACTTGGCCCAGCCCGTTCCCAGACTGATCGAGAGCGAACCCTTCTTGGCCGCCTCGTCCACACCGCCCGGGTCTCCCGTGACGTACAGGCCCGGAATGCCCAGTGCGCCGCCGGCAGCCGTGATTTCCATCAGCGAGTTGAGCACCGTGGCAGGGGCCTCCTGCGCTCCGGCACCGTGGCCGCGTGCCTCGAAGCCCACCGCGTCAACGCCGCAGTCGACCTCCGGAACGCCCAGGATCTGCTCAATCTGGTCAGCCGGCCCGCCCTTGGTGAGGTCAACGGTCTCGCAGCCGAAGCTGCGTGCCTGTGCGAGCCGCTGCTCGTTCAGGTCGCCAACGATCACTGCCGCGGCACCCAGCAGGTGGGCACTGGTTGCAGCAGCGAGGCCGACGGGGCCCGCGCCCGCAATGTAGACGGTGGACCCCACCCCGACCCCGGCCGTGACTGCGCCGTGGAACCCAGTGGGGAAGATGTCGGAAAGCATGGCCAGGTCCAGGATCTTGTCCAGCGCCTGGTCCTTGTCCGGGAACTTGAGCAGGTTCCAGTCCGCATAGGGCACCAGGACATAGTTGGCCTGGCCGCCCACCCAGCCGCCCATGTCGACGTAGCCGTAGGCGCTTCCCGGCCGGTCCGGATTGACGTTGAGGCAGATTCCGGTCTTGCGTTCCTTGCAGTTCCGGCAGCGGCCGCAGGCGATGTTGAAGGGAACGGAACAGATGTCCCCCACTTTGATGAATTCGGCGTCGGGGCCCACTTCCACCACTTCGCCGGTGATTTCGTGGCCTAGCACGAGGTCCGGAGGCGCCGTGGTGCGTCCGCGCACCATGTGCTGGTCGGAGCCGCAGATGTTGGTGGCGACCGTTTTGAGGATGACGCCATGGCGCACAGAACGGCCGACGTTGGCGGGGTTGACGCCCGGGCCGTCCTTGAGTTCGAAGCTGGGATAGTCAATGTCGATCAGTTCGACTTTGCCCGGTCCCTTGTAGGCAACGGCTTTGTTCCCTGTCATCTCTTTCCTCCTGGCTTCACGGGCACCCAAACGGGTGCCCTGCTGTGATTCACGAAGTACTGATGCGCCCTCCCCTGGCTGGCATGAGCCGGCCGTACCATCCTGCGATGCTGCGCCGTCAAAGCCGCGCAGCAGGGTTGCGGGAAGCCGGAGGGTCCAGCCAGTCTAGGCCGGGGGGATGGTGCGTAACAGGGACCAAAGTCCCGCCTATGCAGTTGGCGGGACCACGGCGGCGGATGACCCGGACAGGCCGCTCCGCCGCCGTGCTTCCAAACCTTACAAACAGTGCTTCCAGACGGTCCGGCCTACGACTCCAGGACCAGGAGCTGGGTTTTGTCCGCGTCCCAGCGGACCCATACTTCGTCCTCCGGCGCGAAACTGGCGGCGGAGTCGGAGCTCAGCTCACGCAGCTGAAGGTCATGGCCACGCCAAAGGAAGGTGTGCCGCCGGATTGGCTGGCGTGGTGCGGGGTCCTGATCCCTCATCAGCAATGCGGGGACCGACGGCGGCGGTTCGCGCAACGCCGTCCATCACCGAACCGGCCGGATGGATCTCAAACTCAGCCGTCAAGCGGCCGTTGGGGTGCCGCAACTCTAACTGAAGTTGCTCATTAGTCAACGGTTGTAGTTCTTTAATAAACAAACCATGTATTTTCGGCTGCCTCGGGGGAGCAAAACCCCGGCACAATGTGCCGGGGCTCTTCCGTTGGATGGATCGTTGGCCTTCCATCAGGCGAGGGCGTCCTCAATGGCCGCAATGACCTCTGGTGAGTCGGGCTCCACCGTGGGGGCGAAGCGCGCCACTACCGCGCCGTCGTGGCTTACCAGGAACTTCTCGAAGTTCCACTTGACCAGGCCGGGCAGCGGGCCGTTCTTGAACTGGGTGAGCTCGGCATAGAGCGGGTGCTGGTCCTTGCCGCGGACGTTCGCCTTGGCGGTGAGCGGGAAGGTCACGCCGAAATTGCGTTGGCAGAATTCGGCGATGTCGGCGTCATTTCCCGGTTCCTGCCCGGCGAACTGGTTGCAGGGCACACCCAGGATCTCAAAACCCTGGTCCCGGAACTTCCCGTAGAGCAGTTCGAGGCCGGCGTACTGGGGCGTAAAGCCGCATTGGGAGGCCACATTGACCACCATCACCACGTTCCCCTTGAAACGGCCAAAATCGGTCTCCGTTCCGTCGTTGAGTGTCAGCGGAATGGAGTAAAGGGAATTCACGGAGGGCTTCCTTAGAAATGGGTCTTGGCTGTCATTTATGGACAACGGCCAAGCGTACGGGTTCGTGCCCTCGCGAAAGTTTGTTCCGGACTTTACGTCACGGCGTGGGGGTGGCCGTGCCCGTCGGGATCGGTGCCGGCTGGCTGTCAGTGGGATCAGGGGCGGTGCCGGGTTCGGTGGTCATCGTGGCAGTGGGCTCCGGTACGGGGGCCCCGGTCGGCTCCTGTGTAGGCTCCTGTGTTGGCTCGGCGGTCGGCTCCGCCGTGGAGGTGAACGTCGGTGCGAACGTGGGAGTGGGGGTCGGCGTCGCAGTGGGCGTGGCCGACGCGGCAGATCCTGTCTGCGGCGGCGCAGGTGTGGTCGTCGCAGACGGTGCGGCGGTCGCCGTCGGCGTCGGCGTTGCGGTCGGCGTCGGGCTCCCCGGTGTCGTCGGGGAAGCGGAAGCGCTCGGCGTCGCAGTCGCGGTGGACGACGGCGTCTGCGTCGCCGATGCCGACGGCGTCCCTGTCGCCGTCGCGGACGGCGTTCCCGCGACGGGCGCCTCTGTTTCCCCGCCCGTCACCGTATGCGAGTTATCTGCAGACACGGGGATGGCCCACGTCGGGTCTCCTGCGGGGGCATTCGCACCGGGCGCGTAGCTGATCATATCGATGTTCCCGAGCTGGTCCAGCTGTTTGATGGGCAGGAGCTTCCACTCGAGCGGGTTGGCATGGACTCCGTTGCGGATGGTTTCGAAATGCAGATGGCACCCCGTGGACGAACCGGTGGTGCCAACTTTCGCGATAACTTCGCCCACCTGGACGGAGTCCCCCTTCTTGACGGCGATGCCTTCCAGGTGGTTGTAGGTAGTGATCAGCCCGTTGCCGTGGTCGATTTCCACGCGGTTGCCGCCGCCCCAGGGGTGCCAGCCCACGGCCCGGACCACACCGGCGTCGGCCGCGTAGACCCTTGTGCCGCACGCGGCCGCGAAGTCCTGGCCCCAGTGAAACTCCCCCGCGGTGCCGGTCAACGGGCTGACCCGAAGGCCGAAGCCCGAGGTTTCGTTCAGCACTTCGAGCGGCGCCATCAGCGAGCCGGCCGGGGGGCGCCTCAGCTCGTCGGAGGCAACGTTCAGTTCGTGCTTGCCGCTTCTGGATGTGGTCCGGATGTCACTGCGGCTGAAGGAGAGCAGGGCATTGGCATTCGCAGAGATGCTTTCGGGGGCAATACCCAGCGGTTTCATGAAAGCGCTCGGCCAGGAGGATGCCATTGCCGGACCGCCCACTGCGGCCTGTTCAGAGGCTGAAGCGACCACAGCCGGCGGCGCAGAAGCAGGTCCTTGGAGGCCAAAAGCGATCACGCCAAGCGTCGAGACCGCGCAGACGCCGAGTAGCCGCGCGGCGGCTAGGCAAGGCCTGGCGGGATGTTCCTCGTGTCCATATCCCCAGTGATTTCCCACGTGCTGACTCCTGCGATAGGCCCGCCAGACCCCAATCTCGACGGACTTACGTTTCCTATGGGACCACAGCCCCATGACCTCTGGGAACCCCCGACGCTGATCCTGTTCGGGCACTCCCGCGGAATTCCGGCGTTGCGGGCCAGAATTCCCAGCATGCTCACAGCTCCCGGGCGTTGCGGACCCGCCCGCAGTTCCGTTTCCGGCCGCGTGCGCGAGAATAAAGCATGCGCAATGTCCTCAGGGATTGGCAGGCCGAGCTCAAGCAAACTCTTACCGGGTCCAGGGACGCAGTGCCTGGCTGGGTGCCCCGGCTGGAAGAGGGCGACGACGCCGGATATCACCTTCCGGGGTCCGCCGTCTGGGCTGTCCATGGGTCGATGACAACCATCGTGGCTGGCATCCGGGCGCTCCTGATGCAGGCCCTGCACCCGGGCGCCCTCGCCGGCGTCTATGATCACTCGCGGTTCCGCGAAGATCCCTTGGGACGGCTTGCCGGAACCATCCGGTGGATCTTCACCGTGTCCTATGGCTCCACGGCCGCGGCGCATGAGGCGTCCGACTGGGTACTCCGGCTGCACGAGTCGGTGCGCGGCGAGTATGTGGACGGCCATGGCGTAGCCCGGAGCTACTCAGCCAACGACCCCGAACTGCTCCGGTGGGTGCACATCGCGTTTACGGACGCATTCCTCTCCGCCCACAAAATCTGGGGCCGGTCCATCCCCGGCGGACCGGATGCCTACGTCCGCGAGTGGGCACAGGCCGGCCGGCTGATGGGAGTGGGTTCGCCCCCGCTCAGCGAAGCGGAGATGCGGCAACAGCTGGACAGCTGGTACGACGACGGCGACCTCCGCTCCGATGAGAGGGTCGCCGAGATCGTGGCGTTCATCCGCAACCCGCCGCTTCATCCTTCGCTGCGCCGCGGCTACAGCATGCTGTTTGCCGCCGCTGTTTCCAGCCTCGAACCGAAATACCGGGACATGCTGGGACTCCGGACGCCGCGGCTGGGGCCCTTTCCGTTTCCGGTGCGGCTCGGCACCAAAGTGGCTCTCGCCGTCGTCCATGTGGCCTTGGGCAGGGTTGGGCAAAGTGAACAGGCCGCGAGGCGGCGCCTTCGCCGCCTCGGGTTTAACGCCTAGCCGGGCCGGAAAGCAAAAAGGCCCCGGTCCGAGGACCGGGGCCAAACGCGGAGAATGGGGGATTTGAACCCCCGAGGGCGTTAACCCAACACGCGTTCCAGGCGTGCGCCATAGGCCGCTAGGCGAATTCTCCAGTAGCTTCTGAATCAAAAGCAGATACTAGAGTACCTGAACTTTTCGGCATCACCCAATTGGGCCTAATTGCGCGTTACGTCAACGCATTCAGCGGCCGCCCGCGGGCACGGGTTCCGCGGGCCGGCGCGCCCGTGAGTCACGCCAAGAAAGTGCCCGCGAAAAGTGCCCTTAACGTCAAAATGGACGCCCCCAATGCGCCCACTCCGCCGGAACACCGTTGAGCTGCCGGGTCCGGCCCTCGCGCCAGGCCCTGCAGCTCACAACCTTGAGCTCAAGTTGAGATTGCCCCAATCGGTGTACATATCCATGGTCCGCCTTGTGCCGATGATAAGCAAGGGTTGCTACTTGAATCTCGGCGGACCGTTACCTAGTTGTGCTGCTCTCCGCTCCTTCAGTTACTGGGAGGATGGGCGTATGACGCAGCTCCACGCCCTGGTGACCTACGTTCCCGCCGATCACGCGGAGGCGGTCCTCACTGCGTTAGGTGATGCCGGCGCCGGACGGATCGGCAACTATTCGCACTGCGCATTCACTGCCCCGGGCACCGGCCGGTTCACGCCCCTCACCGGGTCCCGTCCTTTCATCGGAGCAGTGGGCCAAAGCGAACAGGTGCCGGAAGTCAGGATCGAATGCGTCGTGGAGGCAGAGCTGCTCGATGCAGTGGTTCTTGCCCTGCGTTCCGCCCACCCCTATGAGGAACCGGCGCTGATGAGCTGGGAAGTGAACGGGCACCGCTCCTGACCGAACACAGGCCCTCCGCCGCCGGTTCGGGGCACACGAAATCATCGGGTAAACTCATTGACGGCCCCTCATGTGGCGTCATCCTGTTGAACTCCCCCAGGACCGGAAGGTAGCAAGGGTAAATGGGCTCTGGCGGGTGCATGGGGGGTCTTTACTATTCCCCCACAGGGCGGCAAACTGTCAGCCCGGATTGGTAGGGTTTTCTCTGTGAGTGTTACAACCGCCCTTTATCGCAGATACCGTCCAGACTCGTTTGCTGACGTTATCGGGCAGGAACATGTCACAGAGCCGCTGATGACGGCGCTGCTAAAGAACCGCGTCAACCACGCCTACCTGTTTTCCGGTCCGCGCGGCTGCGGAAAGACTACTTCGGCCCGCATCCTGGCCCGCTGCCTGAACTGCGCCGAGGGCCCCACAGACACTCCCTGCGGCAAGTGCCCCAGCTGCGTTGAACTGGCCCGCGGCGGCTCGGGTTCCCTCGACGTAATCGAGATCGACGCCGCGAGCCACGGTGGCGTCGACGACGCCCGCGACCTTCGCGAACGCGCCACGTACGCCCCCGTCCGGGACCGCTACAAGATCTTCATCATCGACGAAGCCCACATGGTCACCTCCGCCGGCTTCAACGCGCTGCTCAAGATCGTGGAAGAGCCGCCGGAACACATCAAGTTCATCTTCGCCACCACGGAGCCGGACAAGGTGATCGGCACCATCCGTTCGCGGACCCACCATTATCCGTTCCGACTGGTTCCCCCCGAGCCCCTCATGGCGTACCTTGAGCTGCTCTGCAACCAGGAAAACGTTCCCGTGGCCCCCGGAGTGCTGTCCCTGGTCATCCGGGCCGGTGGCGGTTCGGTCCGTGACTCGCTCTCCGTCCTGGACCAGCTGATGGCCGGTGCCGGCCCCAACGGGCTGGACTACGAACTTGCCGTGGCACTCCTTGGCTACACCCACGCGTCCCTGCTGGACGACGTCGTGGAAGCCGTGGCCGCCTCGGACGCCGCCACCGTCTTCCGCGCAGTGGACCGCGTCATCCAGACCGGCCACGATCCCCGCCGCTTCGTCGAGGATCTCCTCGAACGCTTCCGCGACCTCATCATCGTCCAGGCCATGCCTGAAAGCGCCCAATCGATCCTGCGCGGCATGCCGGCCGACCAGATAGCGCGCCTGCAGAACCAGGCGCACAACCTTGGCGCAGCCGAGCTCTCCCGCGCTGCAGATGTCACCAACACCGCCCTCACAGAGATGACGGGCGCAACGTCGCCACGGCTTCACCTTGAGCTGCTGTGCGCCCGTATCCTCCTCCCCAGCTCCGAGCAGACTGAACGCGGTATCGCCGCACGGATCGACCGTGTTGAGCGACGCCTGAACTACGGCGGCAACGACGTCGGGGCTCCGGCGCCGGCCCCCGCTCCTGCGACTTCCCCGGCACCCGCTTCCGTCCCCGCGGCGGCCGCGACTTCCGGCCCGGCACCCGCACCTGCTGCTGCCCGGCCAGCCGCAGCACCGGCACCTGATCCCGTGGCTGACGTGCAACCTGCAGCAGCCCGCAGCGAGGCGCCTGCACGGGAATCCCTCACCCCGCCCCGGGTCTCCACGGCCGACTGGCCCGTTGGCGAGCCGGCAACTGCGAACCGTGGCATGTCCGGCCAGGCCCCTTCCCGTCCGGCGGCTCAGCAGCCGGTGGCGGCCGCTCCGGCCCCCGCGGAGCCTGCACCGGCACCGGCATCATCCGAGCAGCCGCCGGCGGCGGCTCAGCCGGTACCTGTGAGGACCGAAGCAAGGCAGCCGACGGCGGAAAGCCCGGTTCCGGCGGCCGGCCCCGGCGGCGACGTCGAGGTCCTTCGCCGTGCCTGGCCTGACGTCCTGCAGACCCTGAGCAAAATCAAACGCAGCACCTGGGCCCTCGTGGAACCGAATGCCCAGGTGGGCCAGTTCGACGGCCACGTGCTCACTCTGGCCTTCACCACTTCCGGACTCGCCGGTGCCTTCGGACGGGCAGACCACTCGGAAAATCTCCGCCAGGCAATCCACAAAACCGTCGGCATCGACTGCCAGATTAACGCGGTGTCCGGCGGCGCCAGCAGCTCAGCGAGCTCTGAGCCAAACCCAAAAGCACTAGGTAGCCGGGATACTCAGGCGACCCCAAAAGCACCAGCCGGCCGGGAAACTCCGGCGACGTCCGCTGACGTTGCCTGGGGGCTTGCCCCTGCGGCGCCGGTAGCAGACGCTGCTTCCGACCGGACACCTGCAGCCGAGGCCTCCGCTGATGCCCCTGCCCCTCAACCGGGGACCGGCTCGGCGCCTGTACGCGCCGCCGCTGCCGGCTCAGGATCGGACGACGATGCTGGCACCGCCGTGACTTCCAGCGCCGCGAACCCGGATCTGCGGCCTGCCCCGGCTCCGCCGGCGCCGCCGTCCCTCGACGACGTTTCCGGTTCCTACAGTTACCCCGACGACGACTGGGGTCCGCCCCTGGACGAAGATGCCCCTCCGATGGAGGAAGAACCGCCCATGGACTGGGCGCCGTCCGCTCCGGTGCAATCACGTCCGGTCCAGCCCGGCCCTGCGTCGGCCGGCACACCGGAACGTCCGGCCGCGGACGGCCAGCAATCAAGCCAGCTACCGGCCAAGAAGTCATCCGTAGGCGGCACTTCAGCGGGCGGGACAAGCAAGACGACCACCGACGATCCGTGGGCCCGCGCCATGGAAGAGGCGCCCGGCGTCTGGTCCGTGGTTGCTGAGTCGAACGTGGGCAAGTCCGTGGAAAACCCGGACATGGCCGGGCAGCCAGCTGAGCCGGAATCCCCGACGCCCCACTACGAGCCTGCTGCAGCCCAGCTCCCCCGGGCCGCCGAGACTCCACAGGACACCCCGCCGCTCCAGTCCGACGAAGCCCAGCGCCCGGCAGAGATCCGTCAACCAGTAGGGGCACTCTCCGGTGCGGGCAGTTCCTCTGCGGGGTGGGCGCCGTCCGCGCAGTACGGTCCCGCAGCGGCGGCCGACCCGTCAGCCACGATGCCGGGCCCCGATGTCCGCAGCGTCGCAGCTGCACCTGCACCTGCACCGGCGGCGTACGTGTCCCCAGCGCAGGCAGCTCATGCCCCGGCAGCCACCCCCAGCGCGACGTTGAAGCAGAGCCTGTACCAGCGGCTCTCCAACAGCCCTGAGGCCGAAGCAGGCCGGGCCAAAGCCCCTGCGCGCCAGGCGGATGCCACCAAGACCTACGTCCAGGACATCCCCAGTGCGGATGACGAAACGATCGAGGAATCGGGCGTCTTTGGACGCGCCGCCGTCGAGCGTATTCTGGGCGGAAAGCTGGTGGAGGAACGGTCGCTGGACGGAAGCCCGCTGCCGCCCCGCTTCTAGCCCGCCGCCGGTCGGGCGCGTCTTTTCGGCGGCACCCGACGGAGTGGTTTCACGCCGTCGGCCCCCTGCGGAGAACGGACGCCGAAGACCAGCACCCGCCAACTTGCGATTCAAACAAACGAGTTAACGAACGAGGACATTGTGTACGAAGGTGCAGTTCAAGAGCTGATCGACGAACTTGGCCGCCTTCCCGGCGTGGGGCCCAAGTCCGCCCAACGGCTGGCATTCCACATCCTCGAAGCGGACCCGCAGGATATGAAGCGGCTTGTCGACGCCATCACCAACGTCAAGGAACGCGTGAAATTCTGCACCGTTTGCGGCAACGTCACGGAGCAGGAACTGTGTAACATCTGCCGCGACCCGCGCCGCGATCCGTCTGTCATCTGCGTTGTGGAGGAATCCAAGGACGTCCTGGCTGTTGAGCGCACCCGATCCTTCCGCGGCCGCTACCACGTCCTCGGCGGCGCCATCAATCCCATCGCCGGTGTCGGGCCGGAACAGCTGCGGATCAGGGAGCTCCTTAACCGGCTCAACGACGGCGCCATCCAGGAGATCATCATCGCCACCGACCCCAATCTTGAGGGAGAGGCCACAGCCACCTATCTGGCCAGGATGCTGAAATCGATCGGGATCGCGGTCACCAGGCTTGCCTCCGGGCTGCCGGTGGGCGGCGACCTGGAGTACGCGGACGAGGTCACTCTGGGGCGGGCGTTCGAGGGCCGCCGTAACGCGCTGAGCTGACCCGGCCACCAACCGGCAGACCATGCAACCGATCCCCTACCTCGTCACGGAACGCCTGGAACTGCGCCCCCTGACGGAATCCGACGCCGTCGCCCTGCGCGGACTCCGGGGTCATCCCGATGCGGTCCGCTATTTGTCGCACCAGCCATTGAGCGCCGTACAGACCGATCTCCTCCTCGCCGATTTGCTGACCCAGGCGGAACGCTCCACAGCGGATTGGTTCCATATCGGCTGGGCCGTGGTGCTCCGGTCAACGGGTGCGGTGATCGGCGACGGCCGCACGTGGAACACACCGGAACCGCCGCTGCCGGGCAGCCTGCCCGCCCGGCATGCCAGCCTCGGTTACCTCCTCCACCCGGACCACCACGGCAAGGGCTACGGCAGCGAAGCCGCCGCGGCGCTGGTCCGCTGGCTCTTCACCGAAAGCGGCACCGACACCATTTTCGCCGGCGTCTACGAGCCCAACACCGCCTCCCGGCGCCTCCTCGAACGCCTCGGCTTCGTCCGGGATCATTACTTCACCGCCGCCCAGGACACCCACGGCAAGGCGCTGGCTTCCTGGCGCTACCGCTTGGCCCGGGAAGGGTGGGGCGCCGGGCCACCATACGGTCACAATTCCACGCCGCGCGGCTCCCGGCGATAAACTGGGCACATCAGTTACGCCGTCGCGCCGTTAGGTTGCTTGGCCCCGGAACCCCGATTTGATCCAGTGAGGGTGCGCGCATGAGTATGCCCACTACCGAAGTGAAGACCGAAAATCAGCCGCATGTGGTGCCCATCGCCATCGGCCGCACCAAGCAGCTCATTGTGCAGAAATTCGGCGGCTCCTCGGTTTCTGACGCGGACGGCATCAAACGGGTGGCAAAGCGTGTAGTTGACGCGCAGAAGGCCGGCAACGAAGTAGTTGTGGTGGTCTCCGCCATGGGCGACACCACCGACGAACTCCTGGACCTTGCCGCGCAGGTCACCGATTCGGCCCCTGCGCGCGAAATGGACATGCTCCTCTCCGCCGGTGAGCGCATCTCCATGGCCCTCGTGGCCATGGCCATCAACAAGCTCGGCGCCTCGGCCCAGTCCTTCACCGGCTCGCAGGCAGGCATGATCACCGACGGCATCCACGGCAAGGCGCGCATCATCGACGTCGACCCGCACCGGATCCGCACCGCCCTGGACAAGGGGCATATCGCCATCGTGGCCGGCTTCCAGGGGATGAGCCGCACCACCAACGAGATCACCACCCTGGGGCGCGGCGGCTCCGACACCACGGCAGTGGCCCTGGCCGCAGCGCTGGACGCTGACGTCTGCGAAATCTACACGGACGTGGACGGTATCTACACCGCGGATCCCCGGGTGGTCGCCTCCGCCCAGAAGATCGACCGTATCTCCAGCGAAGAAATGCTGGAACTGGCCGCTTCCGGCGCCAAGATCCTGCACCTGCGCTGCGTGGAATATGCGCGGCGCTTCGGCGTGCCGTTGCACGTGCGTTCCTCATTCAGCCAGAACGAAGGCACCTGGGTCATGCCCGGAGCCGACGACAAGATCACGACCCAAGAGGGAGTTGCCTTGGAGCAGCCAATCATCTCCGGCGTTGCACACGACCGTTCCGAAGCCAAGGTCACCGTGGTGGGAGTCCCCGACATCCCGGGCAAGGCTGCCGCGATCTTCCAGGTGATCGCCGACGCACACTCCAACATCGACATGATCGTCCAGAACGTTTCCACGCACGGCACGGGCCGGACGGACATCTCCTTCACGCTTCCCATCGTGGAAGGTGCCGACGCGCTCACTGCCCTCCGTGCCGCCCAGCCGGAAATCGGCTTCGAAAGCATCGAATACAACGAGCAGATCGGCAAGCTGTCCCTGATCGGCGCCGGCATGCGTTCACACCCCGGCGTATCGGCCACGTTCTTCAAAGCCCTGTCTGACGCCGGGATCAATATCAACATGATCTCGACGTCGGAAATCCGCATCTCCGTGGTGACGCACGCGGACCTGCTCGACGATGCGGTCCGGGCCATCCACAAGGCATTCGGCCTGGACAGCGAAGACGAAGCAACGGTGTACGGCGGCACCGGCCGCTAGGGCTTCTTAGCTCCCATCACAAAAGAACGGCACAGCGGCAGGTCCGCTGTGCCGTTCTTTTGTGTGCAGTTCTATCCGCGGGCTACGTGATGTCTTCCTTGCGAACCGCGTAGTGGTGGCCCTCGGAATCTGTCTCTACTTCGAAGTGGGCGAGGTCCTCTTCGGAAGCAGCCTCAAAGTCGTCGTGCTTGTGAACAACAGGTGCCGCAGTATCACCCCGCGTGGCTGGTCCGAAGAAGAACCGCAGCTTGTCGGTCTTGCTCATAAACCGCTGAATCGCCTTTGCCACGATCCCCACCCCCTTTCCCTTGCTCGGGTCAAGCAGTGATGCGTTGGCCGGTAGGTGCGTGTGCCCATATTTTACGCCCGCGAACGCAAAAAGGCCCCTGGGGTGCGGGACCCTGAAAACGGTTTAGCGATGGGACTTGTCGTCCGGGTTCCGGGGCACCACATACGTGCTGCCGTCCGGCCTGCGCATCGTTTCCCACTGCTGCGACTCCGCTTCGCGGCGGGCAAGGAGGGCCTTGTTCTCGTCGGTCATCTCGTGGCCAAGCGCACTGCGGTTCGCGGGCCCGAAAATGGCCCGGAGCCTGCCTGTGGCGCGCATGAACCTTTGGGCTGCATTTTCCTTGTTGGCCATTGCGGAATCCCTTTCAGAACGGTCGAGTTCAATCCAGTGTACGCTAATCATTAGTGCACTAACGATTGAGGGGAACCCGGATGAACCAGCGCCCGGCCGCGGCCATCGAAGCGTCTGACGAAGACCTCCTGCTGGAGCATCAGCTCTGCTTCGCCCTGACGGTAGCGTCCCGGAACGTCGTGGGCGCCTACAAACCGGTGCTGGACAGGCTGGGGCTGACCCACCCGCAGTACCTCGTGATGCTCTGCCTGTGGGAGTCCAGCCCGCGCTCGGTGCGCGACATCAGCGAAGCCCTGGCCCAGGAACCCGCCACCATTTCACCGCTCCTGCGCCGCCTTGAAACGGCCGGCTACATCACGCGCGGCCGCGCCGCCGGCAACGAGCGCGCACTGGCCGTCGGACTCACCCCGAGCGGCGCAGCCCTCCGGCAGCAGGCGACGGCGGTCCCCGGAACCATGATGGAACGGCTGGGCCTGACCAGGGATGCCGTAGGCCATCTGCACCAGGCCATGATGGACCTGATCTCAGCCACTAAAACCGCAGCCGAACGTGATGCGGCCGGACGGGGCGCTGGCGCCCAGCCCGGCGCCTAGCTGTATTAACCACGGAGGTTGGTGACGCGGCTGGCGGGTGGTTGACCCTTGAGTGAGGTGTGGCCTCGGTTGTGATTGTAGTGGTGCAGCCAGGCCGGGAAAGCGGCAACACGCTCGGCCTCTGAGGCGTATGGCCGGGCGTAGGCCCATTCGTTGAGCATGGTGCGGTTGAACCGCTCGACT